>CAZXYA010000525.1:0-6618 GCA_964644655.1 uncultured Saprospiraceae bacterium
ATTACCTTACTTTAGAAAATGTTAGCAAGACCTACGGAGAAAAGGTATTATTTGATGAGATTGATTTTCAAATCGGTAAAGGAGAGAAGATAGCCATCGTCGCCAAGAATGGTGCGGGTAAATCGACCCTTTTGAAAGTGATTGCTGGGATAGAACCGCCAGAGGGAGAAAATCAAAAAGTGTGGTTGTCTAAAAATATTGAAGTAGGGTATTTGGTGCAAGATCCAGAATTTGATGAAGCGAATACTGTTTTGGATGCGGTATTTAGTTCGGATAATCCGATGATGGCAGCTTTACGAGATTATGAAGAGGCTTTGATTTTACAGGATAAGCCAGAAAAAATGGAGGCGGCTTTGATTAAAATGGATGATTTAAAAGCTTGGGATTTTGAGTCTACCTTTAAAGAGATTTTATTTAAGCTAAATATGACCAATCTCAACCAGCCCATTTCAGAATTATCTGGTGGTCAAAAAAAGCGATTGGCTTTAGCTAAATTAATTATTGATGACCCAGAATTTTTGATTTTAGATGAGCCAACCAACCATTTGGATTTAGAAATGATTGAGTGGTTAGAGGAATATTTACAGCAAAGTCGGATTACTTTATTGATGGTGACGCACGATCGTTATTTTTTGGAGAGAGTTTGTAGTCATATCGTCGAATTGGACGGGGGTATTTTATATCGTTATAAAGGAACTTATTCTGATTTTTTAGAAAAGAAAGCAGCTAGAGAAGAAAATCAAGCAACGGTTTTAGATCGTACCAAAAAATTGATGAAGCGAGAATTGGAATGGGTGCGCCGACAACCTAAAGCAAGAGGTACGAAAGCTAAATCGAGAGTTGATAAGTTCCATGAAATCAAAGAGAAGGCGACCCAGAAAGTGGATAACTCCGAAGTTATCATTGGAATTAAAGGGCAGCGAATGGGCAAGAAGATTCTAGAAGCCCATAATATTAGTAAAAGTTTCGGAGATTTTGTGGCCGTCAAAAATTTTGATTATAAATTTAGAAAGAAGGAACGAGTTGGTATTGTAGGACCGAATGGGGTAGGGAAATCTACTTTTTTAAAGGTCATCACGAAGCAACTGCGAACAGATTCTGGTAAGGTAGTAATAGGAGGAAATACCGTTTTTGGTTATTATACCCAAGAAGGTATTCAATTAGAAAAAGACCAAACGATTATCGACTATATCCGAAATATTGCGGAATATATTCCTATGGATAAGGGACAAAAATTGACGGCAGAACAATTATGCGAGCGATTTTTATTCGATAGGAAACAACAGCGAGTTTATATTTCTCAATTGAGTGGTGGAGAACGCCGTCGGTTGTATTTACTATCCGTACTAATGGAAAATCCAAACTTTTTAATTTTGGATGAGCCGACGAATGATTTGGATATTTTGACCTTAAATATTTTAGAAAACTTTTTAATGGAGTTTCCTGGTTGTGTTATTATTGTCACGCACGACCGATATTTTATGGATAAAATAGTCGAGCATTTATTTGTCTTTCAAGGGGAAGGTAAAATCAAGGATTTTAATGGTACTTATACGGAATATAGAACCGCCCAAAAAGCAAAAGCAATAGAAGATAGGCGAGAAGCTGCTACGAATAATACCAAAGAGAAAAAGGAAAAACCTGCGTTTCAATCAAAAACAACCCCAGGTTTAAATCGAGAGCAACAAAAAGAATTTAAGCGATTGGAGAAGCAGATTGAAAAATTAGAGGAGAAAAAAGCGGAAATAACTGAGAAGTTTAACGATACCAATATTTCACCCGAAGATATTGAGAAATACTCCAAAGAATTAGGTACTATAACGGAGGAGATTGAAGAAAAGGAAATGCGGTGGATGGAATTGGCGGAGTTGGCGTAGCTATATCTTGCTCGGCTGCTGCGCAGCCCCTTAAAATCCCTTTTAGTAGCAGCAAAGCTGCGCTCGGGGGACACGTTAATATTACAAGAAACTTTTTGAATGGTGTAGTAGTCACGTTATCAAAAAGTTATTTGTTAATTTATCGACTAGGATAGTATTTAAACTTCCTATTTTAGTAGGAAAAAGAGTTATGAGTAACAATAAAAAAGGCAAACATATTAAAACAGATAATTCAAACTTAGTACCACCTTTTAAGGTCAATAAACTCCTTGCCTTCACTTTAATAAGTGGTGCATTAATACCGCTTTTCTATTTATCTATACTGTACGCTTTAACGGTTTCTTGTGCTCAGCAACAACCATTAAATGGAGGCCCAAGAGATACTTTTCCACCAAAATTAATTACCCATTTATCGACACCGAATTTCCAAACGAACTTTGAAAAGAAGGATATTAGTTTGGTTTTTGATGAATATATTGAATTGCGGGATGTTATTAAACAAGTTGTCGTTTCGCCACCTCTAAATTATATTCCGACAGTAGAACGGGCAAAAGGATTTAAAACAGCAGTTTTTCAATTTAATGAAAAAGAAGAACTAAAAGAGGGCGTAACTTATGCCATTAGTTATGGATCATCCATTAAAGATTTAACAGAGGGAAATGAAGTAGAAAATCTACAATTTCTGTTTTCTACGGGGGATTACATAGATTCCCTAAAAATGTCGGGGAGTGTCGTGGATGTATTGACAGGAGAGAAAGTGCCTGAGGTATTATTTATGTTGTATGAAAATTTTGCGGATACTGTTGTTCGGACAGAGAAACCTTATTATTTTGGAAAGACAGATAAAGATGGCAATTTCACCATCAATTATATGAAAGCAGGTGCTTTTAAAGGATTTGCTTTGGAAGACCAAGATTTAAATTACCTCTTCAATATACCCAAAGAGCGCATTGGTTTTACGCCAGATTCCATCATCATTACAGATTCAGTAGAAACAGAAATAATTATTCAATTATTTCAAGAAGTTACGACCTTAGAAAAACCGAAAATAGATGCTTCTACCTATGGTTTTGTTAAATTAGGTTTTAAACGGGAACCCTATGATGCGGTGCTGAACTATGATGTTATTGGGCAAGAATTATATAAAGAAGTCGAAGGAGATACTATTCGATACTGGTATAATTTGCAAGATTCTATTGATTGGAATTTCTACTTTCAAAGAGACACTTTGATAGATACTTTAAAAGTCAAAGCATTGAGTCGGAAATTGCAACCAATTGCATTGACAAGGCAGCGGGCAGCAGATGAAAAGATTCCACTTAACCCTTTTAAACCCCTTCCACTAACTTTTAATCATCCGCTTAAAAATGTCGATACTTCGCTCATTAACTTTAACGAAATCGTGGCAACAGCCCCATTTCTTGATAGTATAGACATTATTGAAGAAGAGGTTGAATCCTTAGATAAAGCTATTCCAACAAAAGAAGAAGTACCAGTTAAAGTTATTTTAACGGATTCTACGGCAATTATTAAAGACGAAAGTATAAAAATCGATTCTTTACCAAAGAAAATTGATAGTGCATTTGTATCTTTAACAAAAAAAAGAGAACGATTAGTTGCTAATTATGAAATTGACAGTTTAATAAAAAGAAAATTAATTTTGTCTTATGATTGGCAAGAAAATACGCTTTATCAATTAGAAATTTTGCCAGGCGCATTAATTGATTGGTATGAAGCACCTAATCAAGATACCATTTTGTTAACTTATGAAGTCAAACCAAAAAATGATTTTGGGACGATTAATTTGACCGCTACAGAAATGGATAGTACTAAAAATTATTGGTTTGAATTACGCTTAGGAACAAATGTGGTCAAAGATTTTTTAGTACAAAATACGACCACTTATAAGGCATCTTTTCCTGCTTTATTACCTGGGAAATACGAATTAAAAATAATTGAGGATTTGAATGGTAATAGTCGATGGGATCCAGGGAATTATGATAAAAAATTACAATCTGAAAAAATATCAACAGCATCTATAGAGGAATTACGTGCAGGATGGGATGTAGAAGCAGAAGTAAAAATTGATTTTGAGGAAAAGCAAGCAGAAACGGAAGAGACGGAGGAAACAAATTCTAACTAGATATTCTTCCGAAATGATGAGTGTTTCCAGCACTCCAAGTTCTGGAAGCACTTTCCATACAATTCATTTTAGCATAAACATTATTGATTGGTGAGTAATAATCAAATAGCATGATAAAATTTTTAGTAACGGGGCTCATTCTATACTTTATGTATAAATTCATGTTCAAACCTTCTTTAGAGGGAGGTCAAAAACAAGAAAATATTCGCCCCGAAGGAGACGTAGACATTCGTCGAGAAAGCAAAAATCCTAGAGAAGAGAGAGGCGATTTTATTGATTATGAAGAAGTGGAATAACAGATGTCAGGTTCAGGTCAGATAGACAAATACCAGACTGTCAATCATCTGCAATGAAATAATAAATTGAATTGCTAAAATCCCTGCCTGCCGCAGGTAGGCGTTGAGAAATTAATCCGTTGGGCATCTTTTTTCTCCCAACGGATTAGTTGCCCAACGGGTTTTAATTTTTTATAATAGCATACCAAGCAATTCTTATCATTAGAGGGAATTGCTACAAAAACATTTACTTGTCAACAGAAAACACGAAGATTAGCGATTGGGTCTTATACAAAAACAATCAGTTAATTGCTTTTAATAAGCCCCCTGGAATTCCAGTTCAACCCGATAAAACAGAAGCTAAATCTTTATTGGAATTGGGCGAGATTTATGCCAAATCAAATGTTTTTATCATTCACAGAATTGATCGTCCAGCAAGTGGCGTTATTTTATTTGCTAAATCAAAAAAAGGATTGGCAAGAATGAATGCCCAATTTCAAGAAAGGACAATCAAAAAAACCTACCTCGCTGTTGTCAAAAATGCACCTGAAAAGGAAAAAGGGCAACTGATTCATTACCTTCGGAAAAATGAAAAAGCGAATAAAACCCAAGTTTTTGACGAACCTGTAAAAGGTGGAAAAAAAGCTATTTTGAACTATCGGCTAATTGGCAAAAGTGATAATTATAGTTTATTGGAAATTGATTTGGAAACAGGGCGGCATCATCAAATTCGTGCCCAATTGGCGAAAATAGGGTCACCGATTAAAGGAGATGTCAAATATGGCGCAAGGCGAAGTAATAAAGACCGCTCTATTCATTTGCATGCTTGGAAGTTAAGTTTTCAACATCCTGTTACTTCCGAGAGAGTTGATTTAGTGGCGAATATGCCTAAAGATGCTATTTGGGACTTCTTTAAAGCGGAAATGCGGTGATTAAATGAGTTATTCGTTGCAAATTATGCGGTGAATGAGTTATCTTTGTAGAAAATCTCTTTTTCTATGTATATCCATTTACGAAAAGACTGGCCTAAATTTAGCTGGGATTATGAGCAAATTGCGCCACTACTTTCAGAGGTTAGTAATTTGCAAGGGCGACTTTTGGGTCAGATGGATAGTTTGGGTTTCGATTTACAGAATGAAGCTATTTTGGAGACTGTGACTTTGGATGTACTTAAAAACCATGAAATAGAAGGCGAATTATTAAATAACTCCCAAGTAAAATCATCGATTGCTAGAAAATTAGGTTTGGATTTTCAATCAGATGTAGCGCCTTCTAGATATGTAGACGGAGTGGTTGAGATGATGCTAGATGCTACCCAAAATTATAAGCAACCACTTGAAGCAGATAGATTATTTGGTTGGCATGCGGCACTTTTTCCAATAGGCAGGAGTGGCATGCACAAAATAACTGTAGCAGATTGGCGAAAAGCAAGTCAAGGACCAATGCAAGTGGTATCTGGCGCTATGGGGAAAGAGCGAGTTCATTTTGAAGCACCTAATTCAGCACGTATGGGGCAAGAAATGACTGCATTTTTGGATTGGTTTAATCAAGAAATGGAACTTGATTCTATTTTAAAAGCGGCTATAGCACATTTATGGTTTATTACCATTCATCCTTTTGATGATGGAAATGGTCGGATTACTAGAGCCATTACAGATATGCAATTGGCTCGGTCAGACCAAAATAGTCGTCGATTTTATAGCATGTCTGCTCAGATATTATTGGAAAGAAAGGGGTATTATCAAGTACTAGAAAAGACGCAAAAAGGATTTTTAGACATTACGGATTGGATAGAATGGTTTTTGAATTGTTTAAAGAGTGCCATCCTTTCATCTGCATCTATTTTAAAAACCGTTTTAAGCAAAGCAAATTTTTGGAAGACCCACCGACATACTTCTTTGAATAACCGTCAACAAAAAATGATTAATAAATTATTTGATGGTTTTAAAGGTAAATTATTTACTTCTAAATGGGCAAAAATGTGTAAATGTTCTAAAGATACGGCACTTAGAGACATTCAAGATTTGGAACGGAAAGGTATTTTACAAAAAGAAGTTGGTGGTGGTCGTAGTACTTCTTATACTTTGTTGCGTTAATGCTTGACTACCTATCGGTATAATTAATTCAAATATGCCCCCTTTGGTATTTATATCTAACCCGATGCCTGCAATCTTGGACGTATAACCTCAATTCTTCTTCTTAAAAATTCGCTCAAAAAAATTCTTCTTCTTTTTCTTCTTAGGCTTCCGATTTTTACGAATCCTATCATTTCGATTCGTCCGAGTCCGAGGTTGTTCTTCTTGAAGAATTGCTTCTGGTTCCT
>CAZXYA010000526.1:0-6590 GCA_964644655.1 uncultured Saprospiraceae bacterium
CCCTAATTGATGGGTGTCAGGCGATTATTTTTTATTAATTTTAAGCCATCCATTTAAATCCTAAAACATTATCATTAGTGAAGAAATAAAACAAAATAGGTGGTCTATTCTAAACACTTATTTTGTAAGTTCACAATGCTGGTCAGGAGACTCCGATAAAAATCGGAGCAGGCTCAGCGGATATCGGTTTCAAGTCTGGAGACCAGACTTGAAATAAATATCTGGTCGTATCCTGACGACCGAATTAAGAAGGGTTTTCTTATAAAAAATTATAATCCTCAAAATGCCACGTAGTATAACAAATATTGCCATATCGAATGGCAATATTTGTAAAAAGGGGATTTAAAGGATGAGCAAAAAGTAGATTTTCAAAGAAAATCTACTTTTTGCTCATCCTTTAAAAACCCTTTTTGATTTCTTTGGGCTCGACGCCCAAAGAAATCAAGCTACCGAGGGCTATTTCTATTTTTATAAGAAAACCCTTCTGAATTAATAACTTACCTTATTTCTTCCTAACGCTTAGCAGTAACTCTTCAAAACGAAACAACCATGCAAAGAATAGTAACCTTCCTTATTTTATTCGTGATTTTTTTCGCCTGTAAAAATAAATCCGATACCACACTTCCAGCAAAAAATGCTACGGAATCAACCTTCCAGATTAAAGCTACTGACGAGACCATTCAAGTTTATCAAGAAGAAGGAACCCTAGCCTTGGTTACGCAAAATGCAAAGTCAGGGATGCGTCCTTATTTACATCCAATTCTCGCTCCTAACTCAAGGGTAGCATTGACTCAATATAGTCCTGGGCACCACAAACATCAAACGGGTTTATATTGGGGATTTACCAGAGTAAACGGAACTGGTGCAGCCGAGGACACTTTAAAAAAATGGTTTTATCGAAAAGATAAACCTGCGGATATCAAAGCTCAAATAGGTCGAGATTATTTTCATAATAATGGGGAAAGTCATTGGCAAAAAGTAAGTTCGACTGTTTTGAAAGAAGAGGGAAAAACCGTTAAATGGCAGACGGTTTATAATATGTTAGATGAATCAAAAGAACCGATTTTAGAAGAAACACAAACTTGGACTTTTACCCAAAAAGGAGATAAATACCTATTAAATTTAGAATGGGGTGGAAAGGCTTTAACCGATATTACCGTCAATCAATTTGATTATGGTGGCCTGTTTTTAAGAATGCCTTGGCAAAAGGGCATTGAAGGCGAGGCTATCAATGCCGCTCGTCAACGAAACCAAAAAGCGGAAGGGCAAAAAGCCATGTGGGTAGATATAGGCATGGAAGTCGAAGGATTGGAGGACTGGGGACATATCGCTATTTTAGACCATCCTGAAAATGAGAATTTCCCTCAAACTTGGCGAGTAGACGGTCAGTTAGGGGTTGGTCCTGTACCTGCAGGGGAAAAAGATTTTAAAATCAAGGAAGGAGAAATAAAAACGTTTTCCCACCAAATTGTTGCCTATTCGGGGGAATTGAACAGTATCGAAATGAATAAACTGTGGTCAGATTATATTGGTAATCACAACCAGTATAATATCATATCTCTTTGGCAGTTGGCACAGCAAGAAGGGAGAGATGCAAAGTTTCTAAATCCACAGGAAGCAGTTGAAGAAATGACTATCCAAAACGGCTATAAAGTAAATGCCTACGCTTCCGAACCGATGATTACTCAACCGATGGCTTTTTGTTGGGACGATAAAGGACGGATGTGGATTGCTGAAAATCGAGATTACGAATCCCGTGGGCATGGTTTTTCTAATTCGGGAGATAGTCGAATTTTAATTTTAGAAGATGAAGATAAAGACGGGATAGTGGACACTCGAAAAGTATTTTTGGAAGGCATTCCTTTTCCCTCCGCCATAGCTGTTGGTCATGGTGGCGTTTATATCGGCGCTCCACCGAATTTATTGTTTGTACCTGATAAGAACCAAGATGACCAAGGGGATATGGCAGATGTGAAAGTCTTATTAACGGGTTGGGGTATTCGAGACCGCCACGAAACCATCAATAGTTTTCATTGGGGACCCGATGGTTGGTTGTATGGTTTGGAAGGTTTTGCGACGCCTTCTAAAATCCGAAAACCCATAGGTAAGGGTAAATTATATAAACACCGAGAGGCTTTTCCCGAAGATTTGTTAGCAGCAGATGGCGTGGACATCAATGGAGGCGTTTGGCGATATCACCCTATCAAAGACCGTTTTGAAGTAGTAGCGCATGGCTTTAGTAATCCTTGGGGAATTGATTATGATGCCAAAGGGCAACTCTTTATTTCTGCTTGTGTGATTCCTCATCTATTTCATATCATTCCAGGGGGTATTTACCATCGACAAGGGGGCAGTCATTTTAATCCTTATGTGTACGAAGACATTAGAACCATAGTGGACCATCGACATCGGTCGGCACATGGAGGAGCAAGAATTTATCAATCAGATGCTTTTCCTGCGGAACAACAAGGTCGATTATTTATGGCCAATATTCACGAACACGCTGTCCTGTCGGATGTTTTGAAACCAAATGGGTCAGGCTTTACCGCCAGTCATGGAGAAGATTTTATGATGGCTAATAATGCTCAATGGATTGGTTTTAGCATGGAAATTGGTCCCGAAGGCGGACTCTATGTATTGGATTGGCATGATGCGGATATTTGCGGAAACGAGGTCGTCAATAAAGAAACAGGTAGGGTTTTTAGAATTATGCCCGAAAAATCCAATGCAGAAAATTGGGCAGGGAGATATGATGACTTAGGTCAAATGAGTGATGAACAGTTGGTCGAATTGCAGTTGAGTCAAAGTAACTGGCATGCCCAAAGAGCAAGGGTGATTTTACAATATCGGGGAAATCAAAAAGGCATCAGTGAGGCTGCGGTTAGTCGGCTGAAGGATATTTTAACTAAAGAAAATAAGGAAGATTTGCGCTTACGTGCGCTTTGGAGCTTACATATAAGCAATGAATTCTCATCACAGCAGTTGGCAGATTTGTTGAACGATAAAGACCAATATGTCAGAGCTTGGGCAATTCAGTTTTTAGTAGAAGATGGGCCACCTAGTAAGGAAATATTGGCTACTTTAAATCAGCTTGCTGAAAAAGAAAATTCACCAGTCGTTCGGCTTTATTTAGCAGCAGCTTTGCAAAAATTAGAAAAAAATAAGCGTTGGGAAATTGCGGAAGCTTTAGCTAAAGTGGCAGCCGATGCAGGCGACCCCAATATTCCGCACATGCTTTGGTTTGGTATCGAACCACTAGTAATCAATGAACCAAACAGCGCCTTACAATTAGCTGGAACAACAAATATTCCTTCTATTGCCAATAAAATTGCTCGGCGGATGGTTGATGGAAATCAGTTGGAACGCTTAGTTGATGGGTTAAACAACAAGACTAAAAATCAAGCCCATCTTTTAGAAGGGATGTATCTAGGAATGGCAGGAAGAACAGACCTAAAAGAACCGTCCAATTGGGAAGCAGTTTATGCCTCCTTTCAATCCAATGCTACCTTATCGGCAAAATCAGATGAAATTGCCCAACAATTTGGTAATGCAGCGGCTGCAAAAAAATTATTAGCTACCTTAAATAATCAAAACGCAGCAGTTGTCGAGCGGCAAAATGCTATCAAAAGTTTGGCAGCGCATCAGCGAGTAGAGTTAAAAGAAATGCTCCCCAATCTAATTAAAGATAAAGCGGTGCAGGTGGAGGCTATTCGAGCAATTGCTGCTTTTGATGATGGCAATTTCGGGAAATTATTACTAGAGAATTACACTCAATTTGATGCAGCAGCTAAACAAGAGGCGATTCAAACTTTTGCGTCTCGACCTAATTATGGAAGTGCTTTAGTCTGGGCATTGAAAGAAGGAATGATTCCTAAAAAGGACATTCCCGCTTATGTTGCCATGCAATTAAGAAGAGTCGTAGGAAATGGCTTTGTAGAAGTTTGGGGCCCTATTGACGATATTTCAAGTGATGTATCCGCTCAATTTAGTAAATATCAACGGTTATTAACCGATGAAGCGGTTGCTCAGGCCAATTTAAAAAATGGCTTGCAAGTGTATCAACGAACTTGTTATGCCTGTCATAAAATGCACGGCGAGGGAGGGATTATCGGACCTGATTTAACTGGGTCAAACCGAACCAATACACCCTATTTGTTGAGCAATATTTTAGACCCAAGTGGAGACATTCAAGACGATTATAAAATGGTCGTAATTACCACCCAAGATGGTCGAACTTATAGTGGCAATGTCGTGGCAGAAAATGAAAGAAATTTAACCTTACGAATTGTTGGACAAGATGAGTTAGTGGTCAATAAAGCAGATATACAGTCAAAAGAAGTGACCACCAATTCCCTAATGCCACCAGGTTTGTTGAATACTTTGACGGACGAAGAAGTGATTGATTTGGTCGCATATTTAAAGGCATTAGAACAACCAGTTTTAGAGGGTGAATCAGATTGATAGGCCCTTCAAAAAATTATACATCATAAATCGGCAGTATATCAAATATAAGGCTTCGTTAGCGCGAGGCTCCAGCCTCGTGTTAAATATTAAGCTGCCTCTGGCAGCCTTGGCTACAACCGCCAGAGGCGGAAAAATAAAGGAACGAGGCTAGAGCCTCGCACCAGCAATTAGCCTTACATTTGATATACAGAGAACTGAAGGAAAATAGGCTTGATAACAAAACAATGAAATTATCATCAAAAACAAAATAACCAACCATGTCAAAAAAAATAAAAATAGCCATTGCAGGATTAGGTTTTGGCGCAGAATTTATCCCTATCTACCAAAAGCATCCCAACGCAGAGATGTATGCCATTTGCCAACGGACCGAATCTAAATTAACCGAAATCGGAGATGCCTTTGGGGTCGCTAAAAGATATACAGATTATGCCGAAATGCTAAAAGACCCAGAAATTGATGCGGTACACATCAATACCCCCATCCCCAATCATGCAGAACAAACGATTGCTGCCTTAAAAGCGGGTAAGCATGTGGCTTGTACCGTACCTATGGCCACTTCCGTAGAAGATTGTAAAAAAATAGTGGAGCTAGTCAAAGAAACTGGACTGACTTATATGATGATGGAAACAGTCATTTATAGTCGAGAATTTTTGTATGTAAAAGAGCTCTATGAAAAGGGTGAATTGGGGCGCATTCAATTTCTACGAGCCTCTCACCAACAAGAAATGGCAGGTTGGCCGGGGTATTGGGAAGGCTTGCCGCCTATGTACTACGCTACGCATTGTGTAGGCCCTATTCTAGCTTTACCAAAAGGAGAGGCGGAATATGTTTCTTGTTTTGGGTCGGGTCGAATTGATGAAAAATTGATTCCTGTTTATGGCTCTCCCTTCGCAATAGAAAGTTGCCATATTCAATTCAAAGATTCCGATTTGGCAGCAGAACTGACTCGTTCTCTATTTAATACAGCTCGGCAATATCGAGAAAGTTTCGATGTCTATGGCAGTAAAAAATCTTTTGAATGGACACTCATTGAACACGAACCTTCGGTCATTCATACGGGGGAAACACCAGAACGAGTGACCATTCCTGATTATGGTCATTTATTACCCGATGAAATTGCCCCTTTTACGACGCAAGGCGTTTATGATACAGATGACAATCAACATTTGTCGTTTATTCAAGGAGCTGGGCATGGTGGTTCGCATCCTCATTTAGTACAGGAGTTTTTAATGGCTTTGTTGGACAAACGTTCTCCTTATCCGAATGCGGTTCAGTCTGCCAATATTACTTGTGTTGGTATTTTGGCGCATGACTCTGCTATGGAGGGAGGAGTTATTAAGCGATTACCTGATTTTACTTTTGTTTAGGCTGAATCTTCACCCTTAAGAACGCTGTGTAGAGCTCTTGCTCAGATGCAGGGAAACTGTCAAAATATACATAGGTATCGTACCTCTAAAGAGATAGAATACCTTTAGCCTGACAGCTATGCCATTAAGACTACATTAGTCTTTAATATATTTGTAATGTTTATCATGTTTTAAGTCCGATTGAGTACTTTAATGAGCCTATTTGCTTGATTTGAACCAAAATACTAAGGAATTAAATCATAAATCCTTAACTTTAGCGTTAATTTTGCAACGATGTTGCATATTAGATGTTATGAATAAATAAAAAATCCACCATTTAATTGTCCTATATTTTGAATCATAAAATCACATTAACTGCTTTCTTTTTATTGTTAGCCGTACTAATAGTTAGGGGGCAAACAGCGGAGCATTGCGATTTTAAAATTGAAGGAAGAGTATTTGATTATTTGACTAAAAAACCACTCTCGTTTGTAACCATTCAAATTAGCGGCACCAGTATTGGCACCAATTCTAATGATGATGGTTTTTTTTTATTAGAAAATATTTGTGATAAAGAATATGACTTAGTTTTTTCCAGAATCGGATACAAAGAAGTTAAACACCACCATGATTTTCATCACCCTGAAATGGAAATTTATTTAGCGGAAGAACAATATAACTTAGAAGGAATAACCGTAGAAGCCAAAAAAAGCGAAGCAGACCTTCAATCAATGAGCAGCAGCAAGCTCACAGGCGATGACTTAAAAAGTGTTCAGAGTG
>CAZXYA010000527.1:0-6571 GCA_964644655.1 uncultured Saprospiraceae bacterium
TAATCCTGAAATCCTGTCAAAAGAAATATAAAGATAATTTTGTCCAGCTACTTACACGGTACTAGGCTTGCAAAATAGGAATATCTGGTAAGAAGGTATTAGGTTCTGCACCAACTAAAAATTGATGTCCACCATAAGCACCACCATAACCAATATTCCGTTGGAAATTTTGTTGAAAACCACCTGCATTCGCTTGAATTTGTAAAATACCGGGGGTACAATTTTTATCTTTAATAAAAGGCACGTCTATTACACATAGTTGATTTTTCATCACCGCTGGCTTGATTCTCGTTACTACGCCTTCTTTATCATGATGTAGTAATTGTATCAATCCTATATCTGTTGATAGAAAAGGATTAGCAATCATAATCTTATCTCGCCCCTTATGCATGCATTCCCCCATGATTCGATAATAACTCCTACTCGCATTGGCAGAAGTTAAATGAATGCCATACAAACCAGAATTAACTTTAACTGCAAAGGAAGCAATATTTCGTTCTACATCTTGTCTTTGAAAATGGGCGACCCCAGGAGAATCTTCTAAATGATGAAAATATAATTTAATGGCGCCAAAGCCGCTTTGATATTGAGGAATGGTATGTTCATGCGTATATTCTATTAGCCCTGTAGCAATATTCACTATCTCTACTTTTACAGATTGCCCATTTGAATTATACCGACTTTGCCCATCTATCCAATCAGAACCATTGCCAAAGGTATGGTACAAATTGATGGTGGTGATACCTATCCATTCATCGTGAACATAGTAATCGTTAATGTCCATAAAAATCTTTTCCCCCGGTTCGACCGCTGCATTAAACAATTTTTGATGAATCAGCCATTGTCTAGTGGGTATATTTTCTATAACTGGCATCAATTGCTCGCAAATAGCATAGAACATTTCCTTATCAGGATCTGCTAATTCTCGTTGGACAATATCATAATAAATCCGATTAAATTCTTTAGCAAAATATTTTCCTGTTTTAATAAAATACTCTATTGCAATTTTATGAAAAGCTTCAGATGCTAGAAAATAACGAGAATTTTCCAAGGTTAAAATTCCACCCCAAGAACTTTGCAAATTTTGGGTAATCAAGGAAGGGTCTGTAATCCGATAATCGTAATTATAACCAATAGTAGAACCATGGACCGAACCTGGCGTCAAATAATCATTCGCTTGTAGGTTCAATTCATCCTTCACCATATTATTCACCCCTTCCGCAAAGAATTCTTCAATCATTTCTGTATCCTCATCGAACCTAAATTTCTTATTGGCAAAAAGCAATTGTTTTCTAGAAGCATGTACCAATTCATGTACAATATTTCTTCGATCTGGGGATAGTTTTATGGTATTTAAAGAAGGTAAAAAAACATCATGGCTATCTTCTTGAACATACACTAAGCCCGGTAAGGCCGCTTGCCCATAATGTTTTTCTAATAAGGGTTTTACTTGATTAAATAAGGTAATGTCTGATCTCTTCTTAAAATCTACTTCTAGATTATAGACGCCTATATAAAAAGGGTCGTGAATGGGCAATGGGCCATAATAAGTGGGATTACCAATTTCTGTCCCTATAACTGGCCAAACCACTATTCTAAACTCTTTCTCTTCCGTATCTAAATCATAAGTTGTAAACCCGGGCAAAACGGTCGTTGGATGTTCCGACTTATAAAATAAGCGTTTATCATTGCTATCTAAAGCAGCATAATAAATCCAATCAATCCCTTCCATTGGAAAAAGTTCGACGATACAGGAATAGGGTAAGTTATTGACGACTCTTTTAATGCGAAGATTTTTGCGAGGATCGTCTAAGGCGGAACTTTGGGGCGCATCAGCTGCTTTCTTTGCTGATTGAGCATCCAAAAGTTTCATGGAGATTTTCAAGCTTTCGTTCGTAGGTTCCATTCTTGTTTTTTGCTAACTAAAGATAAGGGTACATTTTACCTTATTTTAGTAAAAGATTCTCAAATTGTGTTTGTCTTAGCCACAATATAGAAAAAATAATCATAACAAGATGCGTGTTTTGAAAATTATTTTAATTTACACCTGTTTATTACCTACTAGTAATCAATGATTTACACAATTATTGGCATCAAATTAAGGTAATAATCACCCAATCAAACAACAAGTAATTATAATATTTAGTGCATTGTTAATCAATCATCTAAATGACAATAGGTAATCAGATAAAAAATTGATATTATTAAATTAAATAATGCATCTAAAATCCCTGCCTGCGGCAGGCAGGCGTTGGGAAATTTAATCCCTTGGGTATATTTTTCACCCAACGGATTAGTTTCCCCAACGGATTATTATTAGTTTTTTATCTGATGCTCTAAATTATAGCGCGAACAAAAAGTCATTTTTATAATATATAAATGACTGAGAAAAGCTGAAAACTTTTGAAATATTGGTTTGTAGTTGCAAACTACAAACATCGGTTTTCGTTTTTTCAGCAAATTATATATTACGATTTTTACTTTTCGTTCGCCCTATGACAATTAGAGCGTCAGATAAATAATTGATAAAATCCGTTGCTAACTTAATCCGTTGCTAAAAAATAGGAGCTATAGATTGACGAGCTAGACGATATTTTAAAAAAAATATCTCTGCTTACCCTTTTTGCTCAATCCACTCCCGAGCATTCACAAAAGCTTGAATCCAAGGACTTACTTCATCTCCTGCTCTATCGGTTGGATAATGTGCCCAGTTCCAAGGGAAAGTAGATCGTTCAATATGGGGCATGGTAACTAAGTGACGTCCATCTGCACTACATAACATAGCGGTATTATAATCACTTCCGTTGGGATTGGCAGGATAGCTTTCGTACCCATATTTGCCAACTATTTCATAGTCTTTTTCTGCTTGTGGCAATAAAAATTTACCTTCTCCGTGTGAAATCCAAACGCCTAGAGTACTGCCTGCTAGATTGCCTAACATCACGGAATTATTAGCTTGGATATGGACAGAGGTAAAATTACTTTCGTGCTTATTAGAATCATTATACCCCAACAAACCTTGTTGTTTATGTGTTGGATTAATCAAGTCTAATTCCATAAATAACTGGCAACCATTACAAATGCCGACTGATAAAACATCTGTTCTTTTAAAGAAATTTTCTAAGGCTTGTTTTGCTTTTTCATTATATTTAAAAGCACCTGCCCAACCTTTGGCAGACCCTAATACATCTGAGTTAGAAAAGCCACCAACCGCACCAATAAACTGTACATCTTCTAAGGTTTCTCTGCCTGTGATCAAGTCGGTCATGTGCACGTCTTTCACATCAAAACCTGCTAAATACATCGCATTTGCCATTTCTCTTTCAGAGTTGCTCCCCTTTTCTCGAATAATAGCCGCTTTTGGTCTTGGCTTGCTCGTATCAATGATTGGTTTCTTACCTGTAAAATTACTTGGTAAAATATAGCTTAATGGCTGGTGCTTGTAATTATCATAACGGTCTTTGGCTAGTTTTTCACCCGATTGTTTTCGATCTAATAGATAGGAAGTTTCAAACCAAACATCTCTTAATTCCCGGATATTAAATTGATGTATCTCTGATCCATTTTTGATGCTTAAGTTTACATCCGTTTGTACTTTCCCTATTTTAAAAAATTCAATGTTCTGTGCGGTTAAAACGGTTTCAATTTTATCATTTTTTGCTTGGAAGATAATCCCACTATTCTCAGCAAATAATAATTTTAAGGTATTCGTTTCTCCTATTGCCGTTAAATCAATATTCGCACTTAAGTATTGGTCCGAAAAACACATTTCCAACAGGGTCGTCAACATCCCGCCAGCAGAAATATCGTGTCCTGCAATGATTTGATCTTTTTTAATTAAGTTTTGAATGACCTCAAAAGTTCTTGCAAAAAAGGCATCGTCTTTAATCGTCGGCGCTGTTTTGCCGATCTTATTTTGACTCTGTGCTAAGGATGATCCACCTAATTGATGTTGGTCTTGCGATAAATTAATGTAGTAAATCGCCCCACCCTTTCTTTGTAAAACTGGTTCTACTACTTTATTTCTATCATTACAATTTGCCCCTGCGGAAACAATTACCGTACCTGGAGCGATTACTTCTTCATTGGGATATTTTTGCTTCATGGACAAGGAATCCTTTCCTGTCGGAACATTGATACCTAAAGCAATGGAGAAATCAGAAATCGCTTGACAAGCAGCGTACAACCGAGCATCTTCTCCTTCATTTCGACAAGGCCACATCCAGTTAGCAGATAGGGAAACGGATTTTAAATTATCTTTTAAAGGCGCCCAAATAATATTGGTTAAGGCTTCAGCAATCGAATTTTTTGCGCCTGCTATTGGATCAATCAAACCACTAATTGGTGAATGCCCAATCGAGGTCGCAATGCCTTCCTTTCCATCAAAATCTAGCGCCATTACCCCGCAATTATTGAGCGGCAATTGTAAGGGACCAACACATTGTTGTTTGGCCACTAAACCGCCCACACAACGATCTACTTTATTGGTTAACCAATCCTTACAAGCAACTGCTTCTAGTTTGAGTATGGCTGCGACTAATTCTTGTAAAGTCTTTGTCGAATCCTCTGCAAATACCCCTTCAAATTGACGATCAATCGTTTTATCTTCCATGATGGTAATTGGCGAACTACCAAACATATCTTCTAAAGCCAAATCCATTGGACTTGCACCTGTTGTTTCAGATTTAAAGGAAAAGCGATCATCGCCAGTTACTACCCCTACTTCATACATGGGCGCTCGTTCTCTTTCGGCTATTCGTCTAACTGTTTCCACATCTTTTTCTGCCACCACTAATCCAATTCTTTCTTGGGATTCATTACCTATAATTTCCTTCGCCGATAAAGTAGGATCACCAATTGGTAAGGCATCTAAATTGATTAAGCCGCCTGTTTCTTCTACTAATTCGGATAAACAATTTAAATGTCCACCTGCACCATGATCATGAATAGAAACAATCGGATTTACCGCTGACTCTACCAAGCCACGAATGGCATTGCTGACTCTTTTTTGCATTTCTGGATTCGACCGTTGTACTGCATTTAATTCAATGCCCGTGCTAAATTCTCCTGTATCCGCAGAAGAAACGGCTGCCCCACCCATTCCGATTCGGTAATTATCACCACCTAGAATCACAATTTTATCGCCTTTCTGTGGTTCATTTTTCAATGCTTGGTCCGCTTTACCAAAACCAATCCCACCTGCCATCATAATCACTTTATCAAAACCTAATTTCCGAGCATGTTCTTCATGTTCAAAAGTCAATAAAGAACCTGCAATTAATGGCTGTCCAAATTTATTACCAAAATCGGAGGCGCCGTTGGAAGCTTTGATGAGAATATCCATTGGGGTTTGATATAACCAAGGTCTTGCTGCCATCTTGTTTTCCCAAGGACGATTGTCTTTTAGGCGGGAATAAGATGTCATATAAACGGCTGTTCCTGCCAAAGGCAAAGACCCAATTCCACCTGCCAATCTATCTCTAATTTCTCCACCAGAACCTGTAGCTGCACCATTAAATGGTTCGACGGTGGTTGGAAAATTATGTGTTTCTGCTTTTAAGGAAATGACTGATTCTATTTCCTTTTTCTGATAATAATCAGGCTTATCGCTACTTTTTGGGGCAAATTGGGTGATTTTTGGTCCTTTGATAAATGCCACATTATCTTTATAAGCGGAGACTATATCGTTTGGATTTTCTTTGGACGTTTTCTTGATAAGCTTAAACAAAGAACTTGGCTTTTCCACGCCATCAATTACAAAAGTTCCATTAAATATTTTGTGCCGACAATGTTCACTATTTACTTGCGAGAAACCGAATACTTCAGAATCGGTTAGCTTTCTGCCAATTTTCTTGGAAATGCCTTCTAAATAGTCGATTTCTTGGGTACTTAAAGCCAAACCTTCTTGTTGATTATATCCCGCTATATCCTCAATGTCTAAAATGGCTTCTGGTTCTATTTCGATGGTAAATATTTCCTGATTCAATGCTTTATACTTCTGCAATAACATTGGATCATAATCGCTATCTCCTTCGGCCACCCATTTAAATTTCTCAATCCGTTGAATACCTGTAATCGCCATATTTTGCGTAATTTCTACAGCGTTAGTACTCCAAGGGGTAATCATAGCCGCCCTCGGTCCTACAAAAAAACGGTCAATCGTAGGTTGGTCAATTTGCGCTTGATTGCCAAAAAGCCAAGTCAGTTTTTGTAGGTCTTCGCTAGTGAGTTTTTTATTCGTTTGAACGGCAAAAATGGACGTATCAGAAGTACCAAAAAATAAAATCATAGCTGAATGCTGATTGATGAATTGAGTTGCGTTATAGCTTAGGGCTTGCGCAATTTTATAAGAAGGCGCAAATTTCCTTTATTATTGAGAATTCTGGTAACTTTTGGCGAGAAAATATTTGAAACCACCCTAAAATTTAACTACCTAATATTTGGTAGGTCTTTTTAGCCAAATGGTGGGCGTGTTAAAAAATAAGGAGCACAGATGAGCAATAACACGGATAATACGTAGTTCTTGACAGAAAACAGTCTAATATTTTTTGTAGTACAACAAAAACCTTAT
>CAZXYA010000528.1:0-5160 GCA_964644655.1 uncultured Saprospiraceae bacterium
ACACCTCATTTACGGCAATAGCTCTATGCGAGCTACTGCGCAAATTGTAAACGTTCGAGCTACTGCGCAAATTGTAAACGTTCTGCCTCAGCTAAAAAACAAAAAACACATCAAACAAAAATTAATTGAAAACTCTAAATTAAATATCATTCATGCTAAAAAAATCACTTTTAATTTTAGGGGTTATTACATCATTGAACTCTTTTAGTCAAATTAATGATGTGCTAATAGAAGAATTAAAAACAATTAAATCGGAAGACCAAAAATGGAGGAACTTACATACAGATTTTGAAAATGGGCTGACAGATACTCTTGGAGAGAAAAGATTGGTTGAATTAATTCAAATAACAGATAGTCTAAATTATTTAAAGATAAAAAGTATTTTTTCGGAACATGGTTTTCTCGGTTGCGATAAAGTTGGAAAAGAAGGTTCGCATCAATTTTGGTTAATTGTCCAACATCAAGATGAATATCCAGATTTCCAAGAAAGCGTATTGGAACAGATGAGGCAAGAAGTAGAAAAAGGAAATGCAAGCAGCCTGGACTATGCATATTTAGTGGACAGGGTTAAAGTAAATACGAGTCAATTACAGGTTTACGGTACTCAAATGCAAATCAATTCTGATAGCACTTCATTTGAACCTAAACCAGTTATGGAACGGGAAAAAATCGATGAAAGAAGAAAGAAAGTAAAGTTACCACCAATTAGGTATTACATTCAATTGATGAATGACCGTTATATAGGAAGTCTTATTCCTTTAGGAAAAGAAATTCCATTAATAGATAGTACCTTTAAAAAGGTAAAGACCCTAGAAGAGAAGAAAGAGTATCTAGAAAAAATCATGGAGGATGACCAAAAAGATAGAGGAGGAGAAGCGGCAGAAATCCTACTAAAGTATGGTAAAGATTCAAAAGAATTTGTAGACTTCACAAAGAGACAATGGAAACAAGACAGGATTAATCTAATAAAGATTGAAAAATATATTGACAAATTTGGTTATCCTAAAAAAGAAATATTTGGAAAAGAAATTGCGAAAATTCCATATTTTGTAATTCATCACGCAAAAGGTTATGAAGCTAGAGAGAGAAATTTTGAGGTACTTTATGAAGCTTACCTAAAAGGCGATATAGGAAGTGGAACGATTTCATCTTTTTTAAACAGGATGTATAGAATAAGGAATCAACAAATGTTTAGAATGAATAGTCCTTTCAAAATACAAGATGAAATTGACCAATTAATTATAGAATTAAATTTAGAGGAAGAAAAAGAGGAGGCACATGAAAAAGTGAACAATGAGAGATGATTGGATTCTGAAAAAAGAAGCCGAAGGCAGAACAAAGTATAGCTGTCAATAGCTGGCAGTAAAAGCTAAACACAAAAGCAATCCCGCCGCCAGCTACGTGCAGCTATACGGGGACGTTCAGTGCCACCAAGAAAAAAAGAAGAAAATAAAAAACAGATAAATAGCCTCTGAAAAAATAGAAATTCATTAAAAACAGAATAAATCTAAATCATGAAAAGAAAAAACGTGAAGTATTTAATTTATATGATAATATTCTTTGCAGTTCTCGAAATTGGATATTATATAATGAAAGGCTTCTTTTTTCCTTTTACCCCAAATTAGAATTTCAAAATAGATTTCAAATTACACTCAGAGAAAAAGAAATCGTCTCCATAAAAAATGGATTACTAGCAAAAAAAATGTTTGCTCCGTAAAAAAAACGAGTTTCAAATTACACTCAGAGAAAAAAAGAGAATCGTCTCCGTAAAAAGAGTTTACTAGAAAAAAAAGAAATCATCTCCGTAAAATGAGAATTACTAGAAAATAGTAGGTTAATCTGTAAAAAGAATTGTAGAGTCAACAAGAACGCTTAATATGTCAAATGTATTAAAAATAATTGCTGTAATACTTATAATACTTGGGATATGGATGACCTATATGGGTTTTATCATTCCTGCAAAAAATAGCTTTAAAGAAGAGTTCCCAATTTGGTATCATCTAGGTAATACAACTCCAATTATCATAGGAATTTCAGTATTGATTTCTTCAAATAAAGCGGCAAAAAAAAAGTAAATCAAATTCCATTTAGAAGAAAGAAATCGTCTTTATGAAAAAGTGATTACTAGCAAGAAATGATTGCTTTGTAAAAATGGAATTTCAAATTATACTCAGAGAAAAAAGAAGGCGGCACTGAACAGGGTGCCAACGGCAAGTGGGCTTATGCAGCCCACCTGCGTCGGCACTGGACGTTCGCTTTCACCAAGAAGAAAAAGGAAAGAACCAATTATGCGCAAAAAAACGAAGAAAAGTAGTAAATTTGAGAAAACTAAAAAGATATGAAATTAGCAAATCCAATATACGATACGGTTTTTAAGTATCTAATGGAAGATACAGAAATAGCTCGCCGCTTGTTGAGTAAAATCATAGGAGAAGAAATTACGAAGATAGAAATTCGCCCACAAGAACATACCTATAAAACAGAAAAACACGACATTACGGTTTTGCGATTTGACTTTAAAGCAACGATTCAGTTAAAAGAACAATCGGTAAAGAAAAAAACGGCTAAAAAGAATTGGCAAGCTAAGTACAAAACGGTACTAATAGAGCTACAAAAGGCAAAGAAGCCAAAAGATATAGAACGCTTTCGCCGTTACTTAGGAGATAACTACAAAAAAAAGGATACGATTACAGATTCAGTAGGAAACATACAATCGGTTGACTTACCTATAGTTACAATTTATATTTTAGGTTATTCGATTCCTCCAATTAAGACTTCTGTACTAAAGATAAATCGAGTGTATGTAGATTTAAATACGGATGAACCCTTGGAAGTTCAAACAGAATTTATAGAAAAACTCACCCATGATTGTTATGCCATCTTAATCAAAAAATTACCAAAAGAATCTCGTTCTGAATTAGAGCAAATTCTACAAATATTTAATCAGACTTATATTTTAGGTTCAGATAAGAAATTTTTAGAAATCAAAGAAGACTTGTTAAAAAGTAATGATTTATTGGAACTGATGTCAGGACGATTAAAAGAAGCAGCTACCGATGAGAAAATAATAGAGGGTATATTAGTGGAACAAGAAGTAGAAGAAGTAATAGACCAGCATATACGAGAAAAAGAAGAATTAAAGGAAGAAAATGAAGAATTAAAGGGGGAGAACAAAGGCTTAAAAGGCGGCTTAAAAGAACGAGATGAAAAACTGAAAGAACAGAATAGATTGATTGAAGAATTGAAAAAGCAGTTAAAAGACAAAAAATAAAGAAGAAGGCGAAAAGCGAACAAAGCATCTATTTCAATCTGCCCTATGCGGGCAGACTGAAACAGATGCAAACCGTTAGACAAAATATAAAACAAAAAATCAACATAAATCAAAATATGAAATTACAACTAACATCAACATCTGATAAAAACACATCAGATTTCGCCAAAGAACTGTACGACGATTTGAATGATAGTCAAAATATGGAAGTGTCGTTTACAGAGACTGATAATTTTTCAATCGAAGTTTATCAAGCAGGGATTACATTCGCTCTATTTATTGGGGGAATAATAACAAAAAAAGTTGTTGAGAAAACTATTGATTACATTTATGAGCGAGTAAAATCGAAAATCGTAGAAAAAGAAAACTATGATATAAAAGTCACGATAACAATAGTAAATGAAGGCGAAAAATTAGATTTAGGGGCAAAGAAGTATAACCTCCTAACAGACATAGAAGAAATAAAACAAGAAGCACTCAATGAGAAATAATGACAGGACATACGAAGGATACCTTTCTCAATTAAGAGTCAATGGTCCGATAATTCAATATGGAAATTTTGATTACACTAATGTTTTTAAAAAACAGGATGAAATCAAAGCAATGATTCTTGACAGGTGTAAGAAAACATTATTAGACGCTCTCAAATATGGTGAATTAACCGAGAAAGAAAAATCAATTTTAAAAGGTATAGAATTCAAGTGTGTTGAATCATCCTCATTAACTGCAAATGCAGAAATAATTAATGGAACTCAAATAGTAAAAATAAGTACAGGGATAATAGCTTTTTTAAGTATCTTAAATGCAATAGCTATTTCATATTTTGATTCAATGTCAAAATTGTCAGGTGATTATGATTCTCAATTAAAAACTATCAATAATAAATACGCTCAATGCATTTTTGACACTTATTGTTATCTTTTTGATAAAAGAAGATTATACCCACATTTAGTAATAAATATTCCAAATTATAAAGATAGTTTCTTAACTAATTTTAGTCGAGAACATGATATAGAATTAGACCCTGTTTTAGCAAGTATTAATCATCAAATTGAATTTATCATCTTTCATGAAATTGCACATTTAATTAACCCTCAATTTGACGAATTTAAGTGTGATGAATTCGCTATTAAACTGTCAAGAAAAATTTGGAAAAAAAATACTTATCACACAAGTTATTGTGAGTTTTTCCAATTGAGTTTATTTCTTTATTATGACTTCCATGAAAAATACTTCGAAGTCCAAGAACAAACAATTAAGTGGTGGAATAATCATGACAAGGAATTCTTAAAGTTTAACATATATTCTTTTAATCATGTTAGGTCAAAGGAACGCTATTTAAAAGTCATTAACCAAATTGATAATGTTTCTGAATTATGCAAAATCTTAATTGACATAACAAATAGGATTATAGACTTTACTTTTGATGCATTGCTATATACAGAACTTGAAATGTTTCATTTTTTCAATATCACCAACATAGAGAAACAGATTAGAATCCAAAATTACCTTCATAACAGATTTAACATCGAAAAGACGAAAGAAGAAGCCGAAAAGATGAAAAGTATGATTAATGCTAAAATTCATACCTCTGATAGTCAATTTTGGTTTAAAAAATTATCCTCTCCATTTGGTTTATATTACATAGGAAACATCAAGGATAGTAAAGAAAAAAGGGATTTAAATGTAAAAAAAATTGCGAGTGAATACATGTTCTATTCACGAAATCTTATTGAAAGATTTGGCTACATAGATAATTCTAAGATAGAGAATGAAGTTGGAAATAACTTTAAATTGAATCAATGAATACTTTGTCTAACAAAGGCTAAAATGTTCATGAGGGCTATGCGCCCTCACGCCATTTATGCGGAGACGATGTCATCTCTTAA
>CAZXYA010000528.1:5170-6569 GCA_964644655.1 uncultured Saprospiraceae bacterium
CCCTCACGCCATTTAGCCAGACCGTTAGTCATCATTAAAAAAATAAAAAACAACCCAATGGGAATAAGAGCCAGAAAATCTTCAGGAGATTTAGGAAGGAAGGGAAAGAATTATCTATTAATGATAGGAATAAACAAATATCAGCATCTTTCTCCTTTAAATAATTGTGTAAGAGATGTAAAAAATGTTACGGAGATTTTAACAACAAAGTATCAATTTGAGCATGGAGATTTATTCTTTTTACTGGACGAAGAAGCAACAAAGAAAAATATTTACAAGAAATTATTAGAGCTAACCGACTTGCTTCAAAAAAATGATTCTCTAATAATTTATTTTGCAGGGCATGGAGATTTTAATTCGAAACTAAATGAGTCTTATTGGATTCCTATTGAAGCTATTCCCTCACAAATAGACACTTATGTTCCTATGTCTGAATTTATTAATTTTATCAATGCAATTTCGGCAAAACATATTTTAGTCTTTTCTGATTCATCATTTTCATATAATTTAATTAAGCATGGCAATAAAATTACAAGAATCTGAAAAAAAGATAGGTCATAATGATTCCTTGGAAAGTAAAAGTTCAAGGCTTGTAGTAGTTTCGGCAATTGACGGTCATCCAATGGACGGAATTTCTGGTCAAGGTAGTCCATTTACAAATTCTTTGATAAAAACGTTATTGGAGAATGACCAAGAATCATTAAGTGCATCCGAACTAATAGTTAGTTTAAGGAAAGCTATGTTCGAGTCAACAAAAAAAAATAAATTTCATCCTCAATCCCCTGCATTAGGAGTTCTCAGGGACACAACCCATGAGGGGGGTGAATTTTGTTTTAAGATAAAAGAAGAATTCATAAAAAATGAAGAGAACACCACTTCCGAAACATCAAAAAAAAGCAACGATGATGTAAAGCTTGAAGAAATTCTTCAAAAATCATTAGAAAAGTTAAAAGAAGAATTTACTAAAGTCGTAGAGACAAATAATGACAAATTGGAAGACCGAATGATTAAGCTTGAAAAGTCAAAAGTAGCAGAGAAAAGCAGTTTGAATAAGAAAGAACTTCTTCGATTAATTAAAGAAGATAAAATTGAAAACTTCTTTAACAAAATAGATGAGGTTCAAGATGAAATAGAAGAAAGCCAAATTGTTGATTTAATAAATTTGCAAAGCCAATGGCGAGGAATAGAGAACCAACGAAGATTAGGAATAATTGATTTTTCAAATGAATCTGTAACCAAGAATAAGCTCAGAAAAAGTATAATTGAAATAACGAATTCAATAAAAAAACGATGACTAACAATGCATAAAATGTTCATTGCGAGCAAAAGCTCGCAACGCCATTTATGCGAGACCGTTGCTGCGCAATCCTCCCTACGGTCGGCTCGCGCAGCAACGGCT
>CAZXYA010000529.1:0-6565 GCA_964644655.1 uncultured Saprospiraceae bacterium
GGCGGGAGGTGTAGGTTTTTGCCGATTTGCTAAATTTTAAAAATTTAGTAAATCTATTTTAAGAAGATTTAGTAAATCGCGGATTTCATGTGAAAAAATTAGCATACAAATTATTAAGCAATGCTTGTTACTTTTCCATTCGATGAAAAGTAACCAAAAATCTTGTCAAAAAAAACTCCCTCCGGTCAAACAGTTTTTTGACAGCCCTCTCCACCTAGATAGAAAATGGGCATTCTGCTAATTTTTCAAAATTCTACGCAATAGTTAGCATAAATGATTAGTTAATTTTGGGTTGACTCTATATGATAAAACCTAATTTTAGCGCTTGCTGAACCATTGTTAAACGATATTCGTAGAGAAAGCGTAACTGAAATAATCCAAAAAATAATGGTATGGCATCTGAAAATGAATATGGTACAAAGTCAAGGCTATTGAGAATTCTTTTAGCAATATTAGAAAGTCCAAGAGCTTATAATTCAACAAAGCTGGCAAATATATATGGTTGTGACCCTTCCACCATTAGAAGAGCTATAGAAACTATTCAAAATGCAGGGTTTGTAGTTGAGTCTAATCATAATCATTGTTACTATTTTGTAGAAAATAAACCTTATCTTCAGTTAAAAGATTTACTCCATTTTTCTGAAGAAGAACAACAACTTTTACATCAAGCCATTGACCAGATTAACATTAGCGATAAACGTGGTAAAAGGCTTAAAACTAAACTCGCGTCCTTATATAATTTTCAACGCTTAGGTCATTCCTACCTTAGAAAACCTTATCTAAATAAGGTCGATAAACTTCAGTTATCTTTCGAAGAAAAAAAACAAGTAATTTTAAAAGAATATAGATCTGCGACGAGAATTGCAGACCGATTAGTCGAAGCCATTCACATTAGCCCTCCAGATGATACACTACAAGCATTTGAAATAGAAAGTAAAAAATGTAAACATTATAGAATATCAAGAATACGTAGTGTAATACAAACTACCCAAGACTGGGAGTATGAATCTCATCATAATATTTTACGAACTGACCCTTTTAGAATAGTTGATAATAAACAAGTCATGGTCCATTTAAGAATAGGAGTAGGAGCATATAATGAACTTAGAGAGCGATTCCCTATGACAAGAAGTTGTATTGAGGAAACAGAAGTTCCTGAAATATATGACTTCCAAGGAATGATTAATCATAAATTTATTGGCCTAACTAATTTTATCCTTGGATACCATCATCAACGAATCGAAGTTTTAGAGCCTGATTCTTTAATTGAGCATCTAAGAAATCAAGTCAAAAAAATGAATTTCTAATTTTTTTAGGGGGGTGTGCAACTACTGCACCCACTCCTTTTGATATTTGTATCAGAAGGATAAATAAGATAAGTACTTTCCAAAATTGGATCTCTTCCTTTCTAATATCCTTTCCACAAAAACCAGTAGCGGAAACCACAAACCAATGCAACTCCGCTACTGATTATTTTTATTAACTGGAACGCCCGATGTTCGTAGCAAAGGGCGTTCGCAACTCAAATTTACTATGTTTCTATTAAATGATGTCGCAAAGGCAAAAGGTACCGCTATGCCTAATTCTCAAAAAAAGACACCACTTTGGTTAGTCAATGCCGTACAAATTGTAATTGGTGATTTTGCAGATTTGTAGGCTTTATTGCACTTATCTTCTTATCTAGAGGATAAGTGCACTCTCATTGCTTGAATTTTTTCAACTAACCAAGTCCGAAGAGCAACGGTAGGGTTGTTGGTTAGTAATAGCTGAACTTTCATAAGTTGCTCTAAAGGATGTTTGGTAGTACTAGGAATAGCAATCAATTTACGTAATAACCGAGTAAATTGAGTGTATTCATTTTTCTTTATAGCGGCTAGTTTTTTATGTCGAATAATAAATTGTTCAAAATTATTGGTTTGCCTTATTAAAAAGGATTGTGCTTTAGCAGAAGGGTAATTTGCTTGTGTCCAATCTTCAAAATAAGCTCTAAGTAATAAACTTTGAATGAGTACACCTGTACTTAAAGTCAATTTGACGGTATCTGTAATTGGTTTTAACAATTTAATTACTTGCTCAAAGTCCTTCAGATGGTATTTTAAATAAGCGGAAACATAAGCATAAGTAGCGACTCGTATTTCAGGCGCTAAAAAAGGGTGATATTTTTCAATAAAATTAGCGGTCCAATCGGTATTTTTTGTATAACAACCAACGATTACCCCATTACTATATTCAATATCTCGAATTCGGTCATTCTCTACTAATAGTCCTTCTTGGTCTCCAAAAGATAGTAATTCATAGCTTTCTGGGGCAAAAAAGTCAGGTTTTTTACTTAATCGCCGATAACAGTAATTATTCAAAAAAACAAGTATATCCATTGCATTCTTTTTGGATACCTTATCAACTGATTCCAAAAAAGCGGCTTTTAAATGCAAATAATCCTTTAATCCACCTGTTTCCCCCATTTTAATCGTGGCTAAAAATAATTGAACGGTTGCATTGGCTTTTAACTTAGGCTGTTTTTTTAAAAGGTTTAGTAATTCGGGATAATGTTCTAGTTCCGTAGCAACCGCAATAATTTGTTTAGCATCTTGGTATTCTGAATACATTTTGAGTTTGTTGACTATATAGTGTAAATCAAGATTGGTATTAGCATTATTAAAAATTGTTAAATCTGTCGTTAATTTTTGTGTATTTGTATTGGACCAAAGGGCATAATTCAACTGAAATAAGTCTAAATTGATGTTGGTATCTTTTTGCCGTTCAGGTAACCGTGTAATTGATTGAATTAGCTTTTTGCTCTCTTTTCCAAAATCAGGATGATTGCGCTTTTCTAAAGCTTGCAACCATAATTGTTTTTTTAAGGTAGGATGCTGTGATAAATCGTAATCAATCAAAAAGTCTTGTAATAAATTTTTAAGTAAATAAGCCAATTTATCAATTATTAGTCCATTAAAAGGCTGGTGACCAAAAAGGTGCTGAGACACCTTTCGTTTATCCAATTTCTTTGGCATATAGTCAGGCGCACAACGTTGCAAATAAAGGAATAATTGAAGCACATACTCATTCGGTAATTTGACCCGAGTGGTCAAATATTTTTTTGCAGCTTTCAATTCTTCTAGGCTTAAAACTTTCATCAACTGAATCAATTGGCTAGATTTCATAGAGATGATTTTTAATTTATTTAATTATTTTATATTCAAAATTAATACATTAATTCATAATTTTAGAATTATTAAATTTTTATAAAGCACTAATAATCAATTTTATAAAGTCAAAAAATATTAAAATCATATAAAAATACAAGAATAATCATATCAAATTAATTGAAATTATGCGAGAAAAAAGTAATATACTTGTATTATGAAAGCACATTGTTCTAAATAACTTAATCGTAGCATCCATTTATGCGTTTAAAATTAACTTTAACCCATAAACCTAACCAAGCACTCCCAATCAATTATCAATATTTAATTGCGGCTTGGGTTTATCGCACCCTTGGTGCAGCCAATTCTGAATACGCCACACACTTACATGAGCAAGGCTATGACTTTGCAGGAAAAACCTACAAATTATTTACTTATAGTGCCTTACGCCCTAGGTGGTTTGATATTGACAAACGAGCCAAGGCATTTATATTAGCCAAATCACCTACGGAGTTAACGCTATCTTTTTATATGGATGATGCCTTACAGCATTTTGTGATTGGCTTGTTTAAAGACCAACAATTTACTTTGGAAAGTGGTCAGTATTTTAAAGTAGCTTTTGAAGTCGTAGGAATTGAAACTTTATCAACGCCTATTTTTCAAAAAACCATTCGATTTCGGGCAGTCACGCCTATTTGTTTGAGCCGAAATGAGGAAGGCAAGGAATATGCGCAATATTTATCGCCTGAATTGCCCGAATATGGGGACTTATTATTGCAGAATTTACTTCGGAAATACCGGGCGGTTAAAGGCGATGATTCGCAAAGGAAAGATATGCCAAATTTTGAAAATTTGGCATATCTAAATCCATCCTTTCGCCTACTCAATCAACCAAAGTCCAAATTATTGGCGATTAAAGGCGTGAAAATGCGGGGGTATTTATTTGATTTTGAAATTACTGCGCCTGTAGAATTGATTCGGGTTGGGTATTTTGGGGGATTTGGGGTTGGGAATTCGGCATTGGGGATGGGAATGGTTAGGGTTTTATGATGATAAATCAATTACTAGTTTTATAGGAGAAAAGATTTACTAAATTCTGAAAATTTAGCAAATCTGCAGCATCCCGATTTGCTAAATCTTCAAGATTTAGTAAATCTAAACATCGGCTTAATCAAACATAGTAATATGAGAATATTGAGTTGATTATTTAATATATTAGAAACCATTTTTATACCATAAAATGAACATAGAAACAACTCATTTAACAAAACCAACAGGAGACCCCTTTGCAGATACAGGTGGTTTTGTAATCGAGCAACTCTGGAAACTACCAGAATTTAAAGAAAAAAACATCCTAGAGTTAATAAAATACACTACCAAGGTATATGTCAATAATTGGAATGCTAAACTGCATGCTTTTTTCCTTAATTCCAAAATAACCCAAGCAGCATTCAAAGGCGATAGAAAAATACAAGAAGCAATTAAATATTATACAGGTTTACTAGAAGAAACAGAGCCTTATCAAATAGGTTACTGTAGAATTCTTGGCAAAAAAGATAAATTATTTTCAGGAGGAAGGGATAATCATATTCTATCTGGTTCGGGTACTTTTATCAATTTTCATCATGCTTTTCAAAGCGGCGTGATGCTATCGAAAGAAGTGTTGATAAGGATATTTTTTGTACCTTTTGGAGCACTCCAGTTAAGTGATAAAATTGCAATTCTTACCAGTAATAATGAAAAAATATCCAGAAGATTTGTACGTCAAAATGTTATTGATAATATTAGTCGCATTGGTGCTAAAAGTGCAAATAGCGTATTACGTTCTGAATTTAACAATCCTGCCTCCGCACTTTTCGACTTTGTACATAGTTGCCTAAATGACAAATTTGTGGACATAACAGAAGATGAAGATGTTGAAATTAACCTATATCATTTTACCAATTTTGGAGCATCACCCGAAATAATTCTTTATAATTTTTCTTCTCCTCTTTTTGCATTTTATCGAAAATTGCTTCATCGGGATTTACAACCAGATTGGAAAAAATTTGTGAGAAAACATTATTATAACTCAAAGCATAAAGGTGTTACTTACGACTCAAAATCAGAATTATTCATTCATCAAAAGAAACAGGCATCTATTGAGTACCAGCAATATAAAACTTGGATTAATTGGATAAACCAAGATTTACTTGTAGGGAAAAATATATTAAGAGCAATCCTAAGGTGGAATAAAGAACACTCTTTTAATTTTCAAATTGTCAGACTATATCAAAATTTTTTAAAGAATATGGATAATAAAACATTAGATAAAATCGAAGCTTTAGCTGACTATATCATTAGCAATGAAAGCAAATTAAAAAGAAGAATTGGAAGATTAAATAAGGTTGAAAAAATATTTGAAATTCGACGTTTCCTATTAAGTCTAGTAAAAGAAAATCATTTAGAAAAGAATGAAAATCCATTATTTACTTTAGATGAATATGTCAACTATCTCTTTCCTGACGGTGCTTCGGGCAAAGAAATAAGAGATTTATTACTCATTGCTCTATATCAAAAGATGCACGAAAATAAAATCTTTTTTGATGAAGTAACTGAAGCTTCGAAGGTGGAATCTATTAATGAATAAGAAAAATTTAAACTAAGATGAAAAATTTAAAAACTCAAGGGTTTGTACTAATTGACGTGGACGTGGCAGCCTTAAATAATGCAGGTAAAAGTACGACCACGAATTTAGAAAATGGCGTAGCCACTAAAAAAATAACTAAAAATGGGAGGAAATATGTATATGTTTCTGGACAAGCTTGGAGATATTGGTGGCGAGATACATTACAAAAAAATTTTAATTGGAATTTATCTCCTATCACTAGAGATAAAAAAATCGCTTTTACTGCAGCTAACCCAATTCAGTATCCTGACGATGATATTTTTGGTTATATGAAAGCAGCAAAAGGAGAAGTAATAAACGAAAAAGGAGAAGTTGTAAAAGATAAAAAAGGAAATCCTAAAATGGAAAATGTAACCGTTACTAGAATTTCTCCATTAAAAAATTCCGCTTTAGTTGCTGTAACTGCAACTCAAACTGAAGAACATTGGTCGAGTATGTCCCGCCAAGACGGTGATGCGGTTCCCTATACAAAAGAGGAATATAGTACAATCATGAAGGGGATGTTTTCTTTGGATTTAGAGCAAGTTGGCACTTTTGCAACTTATAATAAAACTGGCTTTAAAAATTTAACAGCATCTCTTAAACAAGAAGCAATAAAGCAAGGTGCATCAACTATCAATGATGAATTTGTAAAAACAACGAATGGTGAACCTCAACAATTAGTAAGGATACAGAGAGACATTAGAAAAGAACGAGCAATGGATACCTTATTTGCTTTGAAATATATTACAGGTGGAGCAATGCAAACCAATAA
>CAZXYA010000530.1:0-6557 GCA_964644655.1 uncultured Saprospiraceae bacterium
CTTTATCTGTTAAATAGCTATTCCAAGGGGTTAAATCGCCATGTGCAATGGACATTGGTATCAAATTACTAGTATTTAATTGTTGGGCCAGTTGCTTTAATAATTGCCGAATTCGATTGATTTTTTCTTTTGGTAAATCATTGATAATTTTGGCATTTTCAAGTATTTCCAAATCTTGTTGAATGCCTAGCCAAGTTTGAGATTCATTTAATGCCGCTGGTGCTAGGGTTTGGTCATATAATTCATGTAAAGCAGCTAAATGCGCCCCTTTTAAATCATTCGTTTTGATGGGTTGTTCTGGGCGCACATTAGAAACCATTAAATTAGTGCCAATTTTTTTTGGTTTTGGCGCTATCATTTTTCGGAGTTTATATCCCCGCAATTGTTCTAAATAATCCAGTTCATTTTCGACTAGTTTATTCGCCGATTTGGTCAAAGGCATTTTTAAAAACCTAGTTGCTTTTTGCCCTTGTTCAAAACTGATAACTGCTTTTCGATTGTCTCCAACCGTGCCCGTAAAAATAGCATATTGCCCTTTATGGTTAATGGTATCTAAAAATAATTCATCGGAAGCGGTAATCCAGAGCGAACCAGATTTCAACCAATGCTTTATACCCAATTTAAAACTAGTTTTAAAAATAGATTTAAAGCATTCTCCTTTCCAATTTGAGGTATTGTATAAGTTTAAAAAGATGGGTCTTTTGTGTTGCGCATCATACATCCAACGTATCGTACCATCTGTATTATTAATAAATTCAAATTCAGTAGTTCCAAATAAAGTAGAAGCTTTTTGCTTGCCAAAGACATCAATTAAAACCAATTCAGCATATTCTGTAATCAAGGTAGGGTCTATTCCATCTGGATATAAATTTAGTATAGTGATAGCTTGATTAGGGCGAGCAGCTAGGGCAAATTTTAGTAGCTGTTGGTTCACAAAAAAACGAATCGTACAGCCAAGCGTAGCTTGAATAGCAGCTAAGTTATATTGCGTATTCGGGGGGACTACCACAAATATTGTATCCGAAAGTGGATGGAATATTTTGGAGATAACAGGAATATCGGTCGGGTGAATAAAGGTTTTCATTGATTGTGTTTAGTGTAATTTTAATCATCTTTTTTAGTAATACAATACAATAATACATAACTAAAATGAAAAAAGTTTGCTAAAATGTATTTTTTACCTAAAGTTAACAACAAAATAATATTCTAATTACATTATTTATTACAATTTAATTGGAATAATATTTTGAAATAATAATTAATTCAATATAAAATATATTTTTAAAATTTACCAACAAATATAAAATCAATTCTTCTAATCACTATAAGATTTTGTATGGCTCATCTCTATGCGCTCAATGAAATGGTCTCTACGCTATTTTTTGTAAACATTAATAGCAAAAAATAATAAAACAAATTGGTAAAACTGTATCCCATAATTAGATTCGCCAAAAATGCCAAATTCGGTGGTGGAATTAATGATTAAGGGAATTAACATCAAACTTGCCAATACTTTATGGTAATTATCTTTCGATTTGGCAATTACAACACCTGTCGCTATCATCTGAAACATACATATAAATCCACCCACTAAACCTAAATTTAATAAGACTTGTATAAAGGTATTATGCGTCATCCCTGCGGCATAGGAATGAATGCTATCAAATTTATCGCTGTAACTTATCCGCATAAAACCATAGCCTAATAAGGGTTCTTTGGTAAAGCCGTAAGTAATCAAGTCTTCCCAGAATGGCAATCGACCTGTCATACTCATCACTTCTTCCATATCTCCTTGTTTTAAAATAATGGTTTGAATTAAAATGGGCATCGCCAATACCGCCGAAACGATAGATCCAAAAATTAATTTTCGATTACCAGACATCAATACATAAATGCCTGTTACTATCAAAAATGAACCTAAAGAGGAACGAGATTGGGTCAATAATAAAACAGCAACAGAGACTATTAATATCCATAATTGACTCATTTTAAAAGCTGTATTTCGCATTTCTGTATAAGCCATTACTGCACCTAAAACCGCCAACATGCCTAATTCATTTGGGTTGATGATATAGCCTCCTAATCGAGAAACTTCTCCGCCATGTGTTTGTCGATAATAAGTGTCTGGATCTACTAATAATCCCAGCATAAATGCTAAACAAATCCATAAGGTGGCATGCCCAAATAACCAACTAAAAGGGGTATGATTATCACTAATTTTATTATAAAATGCGACCAATTGGATGTAAAACCAAGCAAATACCAAGGCTTCAATAATCATGGATAATTGGAGCATGGTATAGCGAACGGAGGAAGTCCAAAATATGGAAATAATGCCTAGCAATAAATAGCCCCCGTATAATAAAATGGGCGTAATGTTCTGGTATTCAATCTTATACTTCGGGAATTTATTTTTTAAATGGGCTAATAACCCAAAAGAGATGCCTGTTAAAATGACCCTTAGCACCGTTTTTACCAATTGGGTCATTGCCACCGAATTGGGGAATAGGGTGAAATAACTCATTATTCGTAGGCCTATTAGCACCAATAAACTGATTGCTAGCCATTTATTTTTATATGGAATTTTATTTTCTTGCATTTTTTTCGTTTCCTAGGGTTTGGACCCTAGGCTATGATATGTAGTTCCTTTGGAACTATAATTTTTTTGACCTCTAAGCGTCTTTCAGGCCTTGGGGTGTCTATTAATCAAAACAGATAAAAATTCAAACTCTGTAGTCATCGAATTTATTCGACGATATATTACGCAGCATAAGCCCTAACTAATTCTTGCGCAATATTTTTCCAATCAAAGGAAGCCGCCACCATTTTTTGGGCATTTTCCCCACGAATAAAAAGAGTATCTTGTTGGTGAAAATCTGCTACTAAAGACATGGCTTTTGCAATAGTTAGAGGGGTATTATTTGACAATGCAATACCTGCCGCATATTTTTGAATATAGGCGTTGATATTTGTCGCTTCACTAGTAATGCAAGGGATGGATAAGGCTGCGGCCTCTAAAACAGCTAAAGGGAATCCTTCCATGCGGGAGGTATGTAAAAAAACATCAAATTGATTGATGATCTGAAACTTTTTTAGTCCAAAAAGTGCGCCATGAAAGACGACCGCATCCTGAATGCCTAATTTTAACACTAATTCTTCTAGGGCAGGTCGGTCTTTTCCATCACCAATTAGTTCTAAAGTCGCTTTTCCTCCATTGGCTAGAAATTGTTGAAATCCTTTTAATAATAAATCTAATCCTTTATGATAAGTCGCTAATCGGCCACAAAATCCGAAAACTAGCTGTTTGTTTTTTCTAGTTGGTAAATCTTTTGGCAAATTGGCTAAATCAATGCCATTGGGAATCAATTGGTCGTTCGCCAAGCTCATCATATTTTTTAAATGACTCAACTCATTTACACCTAATAATTGAATGGTTTTAGCATTTTTTATCAATTGTTTTTCTAATAAATGAAAATAGACCTTTTTGACCCATTTATTTTTTTCCATCGCTGCTTCCGCAAAAGACCCATGTGGGGTAAATAAATACTCGATGCCTCTACTTTTTAATAAACGAGCAATTTGAAAGAATTCTAGAATAAAAGCCCCGTGTATATGAATAATATGGTCTTCGGATAATTGATTAATTGCTTTTTTTAATAAAGGGCAAAGCATTTTATTTCGATGTTGTTGGAATAAATGAGTCACAAAGTTTCTAGTTGGATAAGTGTGCTTTAAATCATTGGCTATTCCCCAAACGGTTACTTCGTATCCCAATGTTGTTTGGGTACTTGCCAATTGATGTACTACTTTATTGACGCCATTCATTCTTTTTGGATTGGCTTTGCCTAAGGCTATGTGGATGATTTTCATGATTAATTTTTTAAGAGACACAGCTTTGTGAGCTATGAGATAACACAGCTCTCTGAGCTGTGACAATTTAGTGCGTCTGTCCTCGTTTATTTCACAGCTCACAGAGCTGTGTTACAGATGACTTCAGGTGATTTTGTTAGTCCAATGATGAAATAAGTGTAAACTAATAAAGTCATTATTTGACTACCAATCAGACCAGCTAAAACCCCCATAATTCCCCACGTTTGCACCATTGGCGCTGCTACTGCTAAACTAAATAATGCACTTACACAATACGCAATAAAAATGGGTTTTGTAAATCGAAGGGTTCTGAAAAAATAGCGGGCTGGATACCCGAAAAAGACAATAAAATAGAGCCAGCAATATCCCCAAACTACATAGCTATAGGATATAAAGCTGATTCCATACAAAATTTGGATTAGACTGGTTGCTGCAAGTGCCATCAATGATAGCACTATTATTAGCATTAGGCCTACTTTTTTGCTAACGTCTTTCAAATAGCTGGTTAAACCATTTGTTCCTTTTTGTAAAAAGAGTTGGGCAGCTTCCACAGGTACAATATTTTCCATTGCCAAAAATAAAACATGACATAAGCCTACAATATTCTGCCCCATACGTATCGCTCCTACAGCTGTGGTTCCTAATATACTAGCCGCTGTTAGGAGGAAAAAATTTCCAGAAAACCATTGTAAGATTGAAGTGCCCAACAACCAACTTGAAAAATGATAATGTGTCTTTAGGGTCGTTTGCCAGTTATCGGATGCAAAACGATTGTATTTTTTAAATAAATCTTTACTAAATAATAATAGACCTATAAAATAACTGCCTAATAAAACATAAAGGCTCAGTAATAATTGATTCAATCCTAACCAACTTAACCCACCTAAACCAAGGAATAAAAGTCCATAAATTAGGCTATCCATGAATAAAGGTTGCTGGTAATTCTTTTTTATAAAAAAGGTCTTTTTTACAAAATCTTGTAATAAATAGACTATAGATAATACCGTCATTAGTGGTAAATAAACGAGCCAAACTGTTGTTATATCCATTAGTAGGCAAGCCTGGGTAATCCCTGTTATCGCAGTTATTACGACCCCTCCAACTATCAACTGTATCCACCATAATTGGTTAAAATAATTCTGCTGAACTTCTTTGGTCTTATCTATCGCTAAAGTCATCAATGGCTTCGTAATAAATGCCTGGTGTAAGCTTAACGCAAATAATACGCCCATCCATAATACTGCATATACCCCATAATCTGCCAACCCTAAAGTGCGGATTAAAACTAATCCTAAAGCAAAATTTCCTCCACTTATAATTACTTGGTCTAGGATAACAAGCAGCTTATTTTTATCTTTTTTAAGTCGGTTGATTATTTGCATGATATTTTTGTTTAAGGATTTTTGACTGGCTAAATTTTGCCCACTCAGGCTGGAGTATTCGAGAACTCTGTGCGCTCTGGGTCTTCTTTGTGAACTCTGTATCCAAAATTATTTTTTCCAATAATAAGCTACTTTTAAGCATAATTATATCGAGTATATCCTTTAGTCGGAGCAGTTGCATTTAGCACTAAATGAAGATTAGGGATTTGCCACTCTGAAAATCTATCTTGAATGGATTTGATGACTCTTTGCTTAGTATAGCCTGCTCTGATAACAAATAAATTGGCGGTACTTTCGTGCATTAGTGGAATAGCGTCTGAAACAATACCAATGGGTGCGGCATCTATAATGACTACATCATAATGCCAGCGCATATCTTGAATAAAACCCGTTGCTCTTTTAGAGAAAAATAAAGCTTGATTGCCAGAAAATAATTCTCCCGCAGGGATAAAATGTAAATGCTGCTCTCCCGTTTTATAAATCGTATCGAAGGTATGTTTTCTGCCTTCTAAAATCGCACTTACGCCATCTCCTAATGGCAAATTCCATGCTTCATGCAAACTTGGTCGTCTGATATCCATGTCAATTAATAAAACTCGCTGACCAGTAGCTGCCAATGTTTTTGCCAAATTTATACAAGTAAAAGATTTGCCTTCTCCTGATTGCATAGAAGAAACTACCATTAATTTTCCTTGGCCATTTATAGGCGACATAGGCAATTTGCTAATATTTGCCATTAAATCAGAAACCACTTCAAAACTTTGAAATTTTTGCTTTTTATTCTTCCAAACACTCCCAATTATTGGGGCGTCAAACTCCGTTTCAATATCTTCTTTTGTCTTAATTTTAGCGGTAAAATAACTGTAAATAAATACTCCGATAATACCAAAAGTCAATACTAAGAAGACACATAAACCAATAATTAAGGGTTGATTTGGAGACACTAAATCTTTTGGAAAACTAGCCTTTTCAATCACTTTATGTGGATACAAATTAGAAGAACGACTAATAGCTAATTCCGTCCGTTTTTGCATTAAATAATTGTACATATTCTCATTCAAAGAAACAGCTCTTTCTAAAATGACTAATTGTCTTTCTTTTTCAGGATAGGCGTTGATGATTCCATTAGAAGTCGTAATCGAATTGGCTATTTCTTTTTGACGAACTTCTAAATTTTCTAGTGTAGATCGAACGGTCTCATTGATAAATACTCGAAGATTTTTAATTTTTGCATCTACCAAGGCTATTTCAGTACTTTCTGGTACAAATTTTTGTAATAAATCTTGTTTTTCCATTTCTAATGCC
>CAZXYA010000531.1:0-6553 GCA_964644655.1 uncultured Saprospiraceae bacterium
AATTTGTCCTTTATTAAGAACAACTGTTTAACTTTCTAATTAGGGTTTGTTCAACGGTCTTGTATATGAAAAGTAGCGGATTTTAAGCACAATCTTATCGGTTTATAACTGACCTTTATTTTATTATTTATTTTTCTTTTAAGCGTTTAAACCGCTATTTTTTATATACGTTGTTGTGTTTTCGTACTTTATTTTCCGTTCTGCTGATAGCGTTGGCAAAGTCATACTCTTTTGCAATTTTGGACTGAGCGTTAGACGTAGCGATTGCAAATGTGTATGAATTTAAGCTTTGGCATTATTTTTTTAATGATATTTTCCAGTTTTCAGTCTCTGTTATCCATATATCATCCTTGAAAACCCGATTGAAAGGGTTCTTAATAATGATTGGGTGATATTTTTTTAAATGATATTTATTTCGGTCAATTAAATAAAGAAAATAATCTTCCCCTAATTCCTCCGCTATTTTTGCTTCATTTTTACTCCAATAGAAAGTTACTTCATTACTAAAAGACTTTACCTCGATAAAACGGTTTGGAACTATAGAATTAAAACCGGAAAATGACTCAATATCGTATCCTGCATTTGAGAATTCTGAGGAGATTATCTTTATCATTTTTTTAAAAGGGTGAGAATTAAGTCGTTTTATTTCATATTCATAAGCAAATAATTCGGCTTTCATTCCAGCTTCTTCTTGCGCTTTTTGTTTTTTTTTCAAGCTTTCTAATGATAGCTTTCTTTTTTTTTTTTGTGTCTTTTTTAATTCTGTTACAATAAGTTTCTCGAAGGTTTCAAAGTGTGATTTATTTACGTTCAGGTGATTTTGGTTATTAATATCGACATTTAAAAAATTTAGAGCGATTAATAGATTTTTAAGTGAAAATGACCTGAATGGTACTAGGTTGTTCTTAATAAAATAAAGATTTTGATTAGAATCAAATTGAACATTTTCAACAGTGAACAACCTATGTATTTGTTTGTCAATTGAGAGTGCAGAGAATAAATGAAAAAAGAAGTGTTGATTAACAAAGTAGTCGCCTTTCTTTTGAAATTCATTTCTATCAATTTTTTTTGTTGCTATTTGTACTTTTCCTTCTACAGATTCAACAAACCCGATATATAGGAGCAACGAAATAATCCCGTCAAAAGATTGGCTAATGTTATATTTATGAGAAATACAAAATGATTTTAAATCAGTCAATGATTGGGATTTCGAAGAGGAAATAGCATTAAACAGGATAAAAAGTATTTCTTCTTTTGATCCGAGGGAGTTATGTTTTAGTAATTTGTCTAACATAATCTCGGATTATAGCTTTAATATCGTTTTTGAAATCAATATCATAATTCATATTTTCGCTTATCAAAGGAATCTCTTGACTTTCAATTAGTTCTAGCATTCTTGTTTCCTTTTCATTAAGTCTTGTATGAATAGTTTGATCAATTGAGTTTTCGGAAAGAAAATAATAATAGTTTGTCTGTGTATTTGGCTTTAAACCTACACGATGAATCCGATCTTTGGATTGTATAAAATTTGCAGCATTAAAAGTTCGTTCAAAATAAATCGCATTATGACAAGCCTTATGTAATGAAATTGACTCAGCTACCGCAAATGGATTAGCGATAATTACTTTGTAACGACATTCAGCGTTATGAAATTCTCTTATAATTTTCTCTCTAGTTAGAATGTTTTCTGGAAGATCATCTCGTTCAACAGGAACTTCTCCTATTAGCAGTTCGGATTCTATTCCACAATCCATTAAATATTTTTGTAATTGTTTTATGCTTGAAATAAAAGTACCCCAAAGAACTACTTTTCCACCATCATCTATTATTTTGGAGACTAACTCCCCAACCTTTTCAAACTTGGATGGAACTTTTTCAAGCTCGGTATAGTGCAGTATTTTATTTATTATTTCGCTATCATCAATAAATAATTCATTGCTAACCCCTTGTTCATGATAGTAGTTTTCTAAAGACTCTTTGAGAAGAACAGGGTTCGTTGCTGCCTGCATCATTCTAATAAATCTTGCTTTTTTTAATGTAGCTGTTGCAGAATTAGAGTCAAGGTTATCTTCAAAATAGCTAACATATTTTTCCGCTATAAAATCATAAATCTCTCTCTGTATTTCACCCATAGGCACAATAACAGGGGCATGTTGAATTATAGGGTATTTGTCAGGAGGCAAAATTTCTTTTTTGCTTATTCTAATAAAGAATGGGGAAATATTTTCAATCAATTGTTCAATTCGAGAATCAAATCGATTACTCGACATATCTTTTAATTGATAAACATTATAGTTTATTATATCCTTATCGGGCCAAATAAACTCGTATAGATTGTAGATATCTTCATAACCATTTGGAATTGGAGTTCCAGTCAATACAACTCGAGATTTAACTGATGGAAGTTTGGCCAATGATAAAACTGACGAAGCCCAAGTGCTCTGATTATCTGTGTTTTTAATCTTATGTGCTTCATCCAATACAATCATTACTTTGTTGTCAAGTTTGCTTAAAAAGAATTTTAAGCCTTCGAGGTTAAAAGCAACACTCTGATATGACATCAACGTAAGTTCTGCTGTTTTGTCAGAGTCTTCTATTGAATTTAAATATCTCTCGCGATCACTAGGTAGAATTCCGCCTGATAGACGTTTTGATATTACCTCTCTTCCAAAACACTGCTTATACTCATCTTCCCAAGGGCCAAAAGAGCTCAAAGGACCTATAATTAGTAATTTGTTAATATAATCTGGATGGTCTTCTGGTAAACTATTTAAATACGTATAGGCACCATAAACTACAGACGTCTTACCCGCTCCAGGAACTGAAAAATTGCAAGCGTTATGTGAAAATGACAAATGAAAAGCAGCGAGTAACTGTTTGTCATATAAAGTTCTCTTGGTCATATTTTTTACAAGAGAATCTTTAAATCTGTTTAATTCATTAATGTCAATTTTATTATCCCATATTCCTTTAGCTTTTTCGCTAAATGAATTAAAGTTTTCTTTTTCTTGAAAGTATCTACCTAATATTGACTTTATATTTTCAGATTCTATTTGCTGAATTTTGTATTTACAAAGTGCCTTCTGTATTTTTTGAAGGAGGATATCCTTATTTTCAGAAATACCAATTGGAATTTTCACTGTATCGCTTTCAAAAGAGGCGTTAAGAAACTTAATGAAAAATGATTTAGCTCTTCTGTTATTTGATATAGAATTATTGGAATCTTCTAAAAGAAAAAACAATCCACTATTGTCAATATCCAACTCAACTGCCATTTTTTTAACCGTTCTTTTGATGATTTTTAATAATGTTTTTATATGTGTCAGATAATTTTCTTAATTCATCAACAATTTGATATACATTATCATCTTCTAAAAATGACTTTGAATTGGTATTGATTGAGGTTAATTTATCTTGTGCGCTTAGCAGTAAATCTAAAGGTCTGTCTCGGTTGTTTTTATTTTCCAAAGCACTTCTTGATCTACCTAAGTTAGATTTCAATACAGAATCTGACTTACTAGCCCAAGCCTCATCTCTTCCTTTTAATAGGATATCTAAGCTGCCATTTGGGTTTTTTTCCCTTATTTCATCAATCGAAGGTTCTTCATTATTGATTTTATCGATTCCTTCAAAGTGACGATCTCTAAACTTAGACCAAATATCTTCATTAATAAAAAAACTTCCTTTTTTACTTGATTGTCCAATATATCTATAGTCTTTAGAATCTCCACTTTCAGAAGATTTTTTACTATTGTATATTCCTCTTATATAATCAAAATAGATTTCTCTTAAATCATTTACATCAGTATCATCATAATTCCATTGAACCATTTTAGAATTTCCTCCTTTATATCTCTTTAAATAACTATTTAAATCAACAAACGCTCCTTCTGTTTTATCTAAGCGAGTATATATGCCGTCATACCCAAGTTGGTCTTGTTCTAAATAGTCATCCATTAAATTCATTATTGATATATAATCTTTGACTTTCGATTCTGACTCACCCATCATCTTCCCAATCTCCTCTTCAGTAAACCCTTCTGCTAATAAATCTTTACACTTTAAGTATTTTTCAATTGCATTATAATCAACTTTTGCATCCTCACCCATTTGGTAAGTGGTTTCAAGGCGCATAATTTCTTTTGCGTTATCTTCAAGATTCTTATCCAGAATAACTCCTCTAAAATATCTTGGATTTTCATTCTCCTCATCAAATATTTCATTTAGAATCATAGCACGCCTGTTCCCATCAATGATAACACCATCTTTAGTAACAATACCATATTTCAATTGACCTTGTTCTTTTATGCTTTTTTTGGTCTTTTTATTCCCTCCAGTATTAGATTTTTTTAAAAACCCTTCAATAATTCTTCTATCATCTTTGTTTGATGAATCTAGCCGTTTCCCGTTTTGTTTTTCATAGGATTTTACGAAGCTTGCAATTCTTCCATTGTATTGATTGTATAATAGATAAGCAAGATCAATTTTGTAAACCGGTAGATCCTGTCTTTCATTTTCATACCAAATAGGCATATGACTAATTGGTTCTGAAATTTTTTTTAAGTTTTCAAAGTATTTTATTCTTGATTCTTGATCCATGCTTATTTTTTATTGGCGATTGATGATATTTTATTGATTGCATAAAGAGCAAACAATTGTTTTACTGGGATTCTTTTTTTATACTTAAAAACGGTGGTTCCATTTTGTTTAAACTCACTTTGTTCAAATGATAATTGATTTAAAATAGTACTTACTTCTTCCACTAGTTCTGTTGGTATTGAAATTTTACTATCAGAAACTTGAAGTTCATAATATTTTTGCAATTCTGCAGAAGATCCAATTTTATCAGTGAAGCCATTATTGATTATGTTAAGGAACTGTTTGCCTTCTTTAAATTTTAAAATAATTGGCTCAATTTCTTTATAAAAATTATTCCTAATATTTTGTGTTGGGAAACCTTCTCCAGTTCCATATTGTATAGAAGTAAACCATTTGTTTTTTGGTTGATTATTTTTAACAATATCATAGTTTGATAATGTTACAGTCAAATTCCCTTCTTTTAATGGCTGTCTTCTAAATCTTGAATTTTTATTTCTTTTTGGCTGATTATTAAACTCTTTTTCAGAGAATGTATTTAGATTTGGAACATCATTTAGGTTTGGTTTTTTCTCTAAAAACAAACCGTCAATTTGAGGAATCTCTAATAGGTATATTAAGTTACGAGCGAAAGCTCTACTAACCGAAGGACAAACCGCATTACCTACAAGGCGCCATTTACTATTTTCACTTCCTAAAAATTGATATGTATATGGGAAACCCATAACACTTGCAATCTCTCGAATAGTAGGATTCCTATATTCGCCATTACCTAATCTGCTATATTCAGATTTATAAATCAAAGCTTCTCTAGATGTGCCAGATTTAGTTGCTGTAACTGTCCTACTTGGATTATTTAGGTTTTCGGGAAATGACATTTTTCCCATATATGGATGATTCGTTTTTAAATATTCCGATTGTTTCCACTCACTTTTATATAAACCAGAATCATAGAAATGATCAGTTAATTTAGAAACAGTTAATTTGATTTCATTGTAAATAGGATCTGTTATTCTTTTCTTCAAATTCTGTTCAATAGGAGAAGGCATTTTTTTAAGAAGTTCACCCAATGACCTCCATTTTGGTAAATTGCTTGAAATTTCTTTAGAGTTTGTTGGTTTTGGAATAACTAACTTTTGAAGCTTAATTATTTCACCAGTAATTGCTCTTTTTCTTGCTTGATAAGAACCATAATCTGCAGAGTTGATTAATGGCTGATTATCTTTTAAAATTATTGCCTTTTTTTTGGGACTTAAACGATGTTTTTTAGCCCAATCTCCAAGTCCTAAATCATTGAAAGTGCAATAGTCTGCTAAATAATTTCTTGAATTTGCTACATTTTCCATATACCAAGCCTTAAGAGTAGAATTTGGCTGATATTTTTTTATAGCTACAATTCTCAAAAATACCTTTGTCAATAAAACTCCTGATTCTTTATCTGCCTTTCCTGAGATATTTGAACTTGAAAATGAAACGCAAGGAGGCGATCCAATAATGACATCTGTATTCGGTAATTCATCAATTTTTTCAATAGATTCTTTAAAATCTAAAATATTTGTCACTTTTGAGGATGTTCCATAATTATGGTTAAAAGAATCTATTGCTGGTTTCCAATGGTCATATCCAGCTACAATCTTGTAACCTTGTTGTCTGAAACCTTCTGAAAATCCACCAGCTCCACAAAAAAAGTCTATTACTGTTAGTTCATTCATATGTAGTTCAAATCTACGGTTTTTCTTTTTTTTATTCTCTCAGCGTTGGCAAAAAAATGCTCTTTTGGTTTTTAGAGTTTTGGATATTGAATTGCAAAAACCAAATGTGCAATTTGAGCGGCTGGTTTCGGTATGAAACACAACGGATGATGATATCGATCGTCTCTCTGAGGAACGAAGAGATATGATCTGTTGAACTAAACACCTATCGGTGTAGCGTCCTATTCTTACCTACTCCCTGATTC
>CAZXYA010000532.1:0-6530 GCA_964644655.1 uncultured Saprospiraceae bacterium
AAGAGCCTGAGGTGTCTTGCTGGATAAATATTACCCCACCTTTTAGTCACGAAGAATTAAAAGAAATATCAGATAAATACGAAGTACCACTAGATTTTTTGACGGATTCGCTAGATGTAGACGAACGGTCTCGATATGAGCGAGAAGATGATTTGCGTTTGATTGTTTTGAATACGCCTATTCTTAATAATAAGGTACGAGAAGATGAATCTATATATGTGACGGTGCCGATTGGAATTATTCTAACCCTAGAACATATTATTACCATCTCTGCCTTTGAGAATCCTGTCTTAGATTTATTTTTAGAAAATCGGATTAAAAACTTTGATCCAGGGGATGAACAAAAATTTGTTTTGCAGATTTTTGAACAGACGGTGTATCGATTTTTGAGTTGCTTGAAAAGTTTGAATTTAAAACGAAATTTAATCGAGAAGGAATTAAGTGACTCTTTAGAAAGTAGCAAACTGCGACAATTATTAAGTATTGAAAAAAGCTTGGTTTATTTTGTGAATACCTTGAGTGCAAATGATTTATTGAAACTTAAAATGAAACGAACCGATTTTTTGCATATCGGTCCAGATGAAGATAAAATGGATTTGTTTGAAGACATTATTATTGATAATAGCCAAGCCTTGGAAATGTCCAATGTCTATACCAATATCTTACGTAGTACGATGGACGCCTATGCTTCCATTATTTCAAACAATTTGAATGTTGTAATCCAACGACTGACTTTAGTGACCATTATTTTAATGGTCCCTACCTTAGTGGCAAGCTTTTATGGAATGAATGTTAATGTTCCTTTTGATGCTGACTTAGGCTCTACTTTGCCATTTTTTAGCATTATCGGATTTAGTATCTTGATTTCCATGGTCTTAGCTTGGTTTTTCCGCATTAAAAAATTAATTTAATGTGGAAAATAGATGAATTATTCGCAAAAAATTACTAATTTGTTGATGAGTTGTAAAATTATTAACATTGAGTTATCCACATTGTGGAAAACTTGTTTAAATTTATTTAATATTGATAATCAATGATTTAAATAAGTTATCAACAATATGTGGAAAACTTTGGTTTTAAAAACCCGTATTTGTTATTAATTTTATGTCACTATGATGAAAACGCCGAATAAGCGTATCCATCCTACCCAATTCTTTCACGGACAAAGGGAGACCTACAAGAAAGAAATATTCGATTATAACTAAAATAAACAACAGGACACATATTGGGTGCAGTTTAGCCACCTCTAATTAATTATGTGACTGATTGAAAAGGACTAATAAATTTTTATTTTTCACATCAATCTTTTTTTAATAAACAAATTGTTGTAGAAAGTAGGAAAGAGAAGTTAGAAGTCAGACCGCTTTGCTGTCAGAAGTCAGATTGGCCTTGTGCCTCTTCTAAAATTTATAGCTTCTAATTGACAGGTCTGACTTCTGACAGAAAATTTTAATTTTCAATCTGATTTCTGGCTTCTATAACTACGTAAATGAAACTTTGAATATGAGCACTTTTGTTGAGCCTATTTTAAAAGAAAATCCAAATCGGTTTGTGCTTTTCCCGATTGTGCACGATGATATTTGGCAATTCTACAAAAAATGTGAAGCTAGTTTTTGGACAGCAGAGGAGATTGATCTTTCTGCGGATTTAGTTGATTGGGATGCCAAATTGAATGATAATGAACGTCATTTTATTAAACATGTATTGGCTTTCTTTGCTGCGAGTGATGGGATTGTGAATGAAAATTTAGCAGAAAATTTTGTTAGTGAAGTGCAATATACAGAGGCCAAATTTTTCTATGGTTTTCAGATTATGATGGAAAATATTCATTCTGAAACCTATTCTTTATTAATTGATACCTATATCAAAGATGCTAAAGAAAAAGATTATTTATTTAATGCCATTGATACCTTAGATTGTGTGAAAAAGAAAGCAGAGTGGGCATTAAGATGGATTGATAATGGCAGCTTTGCGGAAAGAATAGTGGCTTTTGCTGCGGTAGAAGGTATTTTCTTTTCTGGTTCTTTTTGTTCTATTTTCTGGTTGAAGAAGCGAGGTTTGATGCCAGGTTTATCTTTTTCTAACGAATTGATTTCAAGAGATGAAGGGATGCACTGTGATTTTGCTTGCCTATTATACAACAACCATATAGAGCGACCATTAGCTAAGGAAACCTTAGAAAAAATGATTCGGGATGCAGTAGACATCGAAAAAGAATTTGTCTCCGATGCTTTACCCGTTAACTTAATCGGTATGAATTCAGACATGATGTGCCAATACATCGAATTTGTTGCCGATAGATTACTAGCTTCTTTAGGCAATGATAAAATTTATAATGCAGAAAATCCATTCCCTTGGATGGAATTGATTTCCCTACAAGGAAAAACTAACTTCTTTGAGAAGCGAGTTGGAGACTATCAGAAATCAGGCGTAATGGCTGACCGAGACAAGCAAGTTTTTACACTAGATGAAGACTTTTAGCAATTAATGATCGGCTTGAGTCCTTCCAGAACTTCAAGTTCTGGAAGCACTTCCGACAACCAGTTAAAAATTACTTTGAAGGAATTAACAACTAGAAAAACATTAACAAACAAACATGTTCAAGAATTATTGAGAAACTACACAAAAAAAGTCATGAGTCAAAAGTCATTATTCAGGAATTAGCTAAATCCTTAGCATAGATTACTGACCAATGACTTTTGGCTACTCAGGCTGACTGCAAATAGCCGAGATATGCCAAATCTCAAAGATTTGGCATATCTAAGTTTTACAAAATCAATCATATACAAAATTGATTTTCAAACTTTTGAATTTACGGTCAGCCTGTACTAACTAATGACTGCACAATAATACTTGAAACACTTTATTCACTTCGATGATGATAAAAAATAACTTGGTTTAAACACCTTACTTTAGTTTCCTTTTTCTAAACAGCGCTGCTGGGTAGAAAAACAAAGCTAGATTAAGTTGGCCAACTTATTTTTTGTAGTTATCAAAAAATTAAAATTGATATGCAAGTCCTTAAAAGGAGCGGTAAGACAGAGAGCGTAAGCTTTGACAAAATTACAGCAAGAATTAAGAAATTATGTTATGGACTCAACTCCCAGTATGTTGATTACATAGAGATTTCAAAAAAGGTTATCCAAGGCTTATATGATGGGGTAACAACGGTTGAATTGGATAATTTGGCTGCCGAAACAGCAGCAACTATGGCTGCCAATCACCCAGATAACGCCATTTTAGCGGCAAGAATCGCTATTTCCAACTTACACAAAGAAACAGATAAATCATTTTCTAAAACCATTAAAGGATTATACAATTATATTGATCCAAAAACAGGAGAGAAAGCTGGATTAATTGGTGAAAATGCTTATAAATTTATCTGGAAAAACCGAGATAGATTAGACTCCGCAATTATCTACGATAGAGATTATAATTTTGATTATTTTGGGTTTAAAACGCTGGAACGGTCTTATTTATTAAGAATGGATAAAGCGGTGGTGGAACGTCCACAACATATGTTGATGAGAGCAGCAGTTGGAATCCACGGAACGGATATTGATGCAGCCATTGAGACCTATAATTTAATGTCTGATAAGTGGTTTATCCACGCAACACCTACTTTATTTAATGCAGCTACTCCAAAACCACAATTGTCTTCTTGCTTTTTATTAAGTATGACAGAAGATAGTATTTCTGGTATTTTTGAGACTTTGACTAGATGTGCAAAGATTTCTCAATCTGCTGGTGGTATTGGTTTATCTATTCATAATGTTAGAGCACAGGGTAGTTACATTAAAGGCACAGGTGGGACTTCAAACGGTATTATCCCAATGCTTAAGGTGTTTAATGATACGGCAAGATATGTGGACCAAGGTGGTGGAAAAAGAAAAGGTGCTTTTGCCGTTTACTTAGAACCTTGGCATGCAGATGTTGAGCATTTTCTAGAGTTGAAGAAAAATCATGGTAAGGAAGAAATGAGAGCAAGAGATTTATTCTATGCGATGTGGATTCCTGATTTATTCATGCAGCGAGTAAAAGATGATGGACAATGGTCTTTATTTGATCCGAATGAAGCCAAAGGTTTATTCGATTGCTATGGCGGTGAATTCGAGGCTTTATACCACCAATATGAAAAAGAGGGTAAGGCTAGAAAAACCATCAAAGCACAAGATCTTTGGTTCCAAATCTTAGATTCTCAAATTGAGACAGGTACGCCTTATATCTTATATAAAGATGCGGCTAATAAAAAGTCAAATCAAAAGAACTTAGGCACCATTCGATCTAGTAATCTTTGTACAGAGATTATGGAATATACTGCTCCTGATGAGGTAGCAGTTTGTAATCTTGCGTCTATCTCTTTGGCAAAATTTGTAAAGGCAGATAAGACTTATGATTTCCAAAAATTATATGAAGTATCAAGAGTGGTTACGCGTAATTTGAACAAGGTAATTGATGTCAATTATTACCCTGTAATAGAAGCGGAAAACTCTAATATGCGTCACCGTCCAGTAGGAATTGGGGTGCAAGGTTTGGCTGATGCTTTCATTGAAATGCGTTTTCCATTCGATAGTAAAGAAGCAAAGAAATTGAATCAAGAAATCTTTGAGACGATTTACTTCGCAGCCATGACGGAATCTAACGCCATTGCGGAAAAAGATGGGGCTTATTCTTCCTATGAAGGTTCGCCAGTCAGTCAAGGTATTTTACAATATGATATGTGGGGCGTAACGCCAAGTGATCGTTGGGATTGGGCAGATTTGAAAAAGAAAATCAAAAAACACGGTGTCAGAAATAGTTTATTATTAGCACCGATGCCAACAGCTTCTACTTCTCAGATATTGGGTAATAACGAATGTTTTGAGCCATACACCTCAAATATGTACACGCGAAGAACTTTGTCAGGAGAGCATATCATTGTGAATAAGCACCTTTTAAAAGATTTAATTGGCTTGAACTTATGGAGTGATGAAATGAAGCAACGATTGATGGCAGCCAATGGTTCGGTACAAGACATTCCTGAAATTCCACAAAATTTAAAGGATTTATACAAAACTACTTATGAAATCAGTCAGAAAGTAATCATTGACATGGCAGCGGATAGAGGCGCATTTATCTGTCAAAGTCAGAGTATGAACTTATTTGTGGAAAATCCAAACTTCGGTAAGTTATCTTCTATGCACTTTTACGCATGGCAAAAGGGCTTGAAGACTGGTATGTACTACTTAAGAAGTAAGGCGGCAGTTGACCCAATTAAATTTACATTAGACCAAAAACATCAGCGAGTCAATGCAAAAGCTAGAGCAACCGCTAATGTCGGTGCAATAGCTGATAATATGGAAAACATGGCGGACGGACAAGCTTGTAGCTTAGATGATCCAGATTGTTTGATGTGTGGTGCTTAATTGCTATAGTACTAAGCGTTGCTTGGGCAGAAGAATATAAAAGGGTTTGGTGATGTAAGCTTATATACTTACAATCCAAAACACTTAAGAATACCAAGTTTAGTAATATTTAATCGGTCGAGGGATGTGTGATTCTCTCGACCGTTTTTTATAGTAAGAAGTGCTATTTTGCAACGTGTTGCTGGTTAGGATTTTCAATCCGACACCAATATTTACTTGCCTCTGGCAAGTTTTTTCTATATACAATATAAAATACTCGCCAGAGGCGAGCAAATACAGGTTGCGGACTGCACAAGTCCTCATCAGCAGCTTAGAATTTAACAGTTCTGCTGTATACGTTTAAGGTGCACCGTTTACGTCGATTTTTATCGGAGGCTGGCGGTAAAATCTTATAATCAGTATTTTATTAGATCGTACTACTTCGCAGTTCTAGGACTACTGAAATTTTTTTAAACCTAGTAACTCAAATTGGGTTATTCATGGTTGGCTACTTCATAGTCCTTTTTTGCGTAACATAATTTAATAAATATTTTTAATTCTCCTTATTTATTTGATTGTTTACGAATAGATTAAAGACTAGAATTGAATTTAAAAAGTATATGTTTGCCAATATATATAGTAACCAAATTAGTCTTTGATGAAGTTATATCTCTATTTCCCATTCTTTGTCTTCCATTCTTCTCTTTTCTTACAATCAGTAATTTTCTTTTGTAAATAAGGAAAAATCTCTTACATTTAGCACATGAATTATGCGCATTTAAGTAATGAACAGCTTTTAACCCTTTTGGAGAGAGATGACTCACAGGCATTCAAAACGATTTATCAATTGTATTGGAAGGACTGTTTTCGCATTGCGTATAGTAAACTAAATTCCAAAATTTTAGCAGAAGAGGCCACCCAAAATATTTTCATTAGCCTATGGGAAAGGAGACAGAATTTAGAAATAAAAAACTTAGGCGCTTACCTTAAAACTTCCGTAAAATATCAAGTCATTAATTTTATTGAAGCTAAATTAGTGACTCAAAAACACTTGCCCTTCTTATCTAAACGTGGACTGCCAGAAAATGATGTAGAGAATACTATTTACTATGAAGAATTGATGGTGGCTTTGGAACAAGCCATCCA
>CAZXYA010000533.1:0-4194 GCA_964644655.1 uncultured Saprospiraceae bacterium
TCTGCTGGGTTCAATCGTGTGGCAGAGAAATTCGCATCGGCTATCAATGCATTCCTAGACGAGCCGAAAAACCATATACGTGAGCAGCAGGGGATCAACGTCTCAGAAGCCATTGTTAGCTCTAATGCTGGGCGTCGCGACAGTCGCTCGTTTCGGCACATTGACAATGATCGCTGTCGAACTAACGAAGCCATTACGCAGGCTTACGCAAGTCGTAATAGAACGGATTTTGAAAGTGTTCGTCACGAGGTACTGAACTTTCCTCCCAAGAGCGAATGGCTTCGATTCCGAGATCCTCTCGTACACCAACATATCGAGGACGTTAGGATGTTGTTGGAAGATCCGTCACTAGGTCAAACAGACGAGCATGTTGCGACACGTCTGCGAACTCGTCCTTTGTCCTTGTCGCATGAAAGCCATCTTGGTGTGTACGGGGTAGCAGCACAAGAACAATCAGATGATAGATTTGACATCGAGTTCAATATGCTCGAAGCACTGTTTGGTGACTCTGAAATTGAGCCAGTCCAGGTTCTGCTTCGAGGTTACGAGGCAAGTCGCTCTGTTGGCCGTGTTCAGGTAATGAATCGGCACGGCACACATACAGGGCATGGTAGTGGGTTCTTAGTTGCCCCTGGATTGTTTCTAACAAATCAGCATGTGCTAGAAGACGCCGATATTGCGTCGAGGTCAACGGTCATATTTGGTGACGAGGTTCATCTCGACGGATCTCATACTCAACAAGTCAAATTCAAGATTACTGATCAAGTATTCTGGTCTTCTAAGGAAGCTGACTATGCAATCTGTTCAATCGAGCCGGTAAATCGAGATGGCCAAAAGTTGAGCGACTACGGCTTTCTACCTTTAATACAGGATTCCGGTAAGGCTCTTAACTTCGAACCGGTTTCCATAATCCAACACCCTGGCGGGAATCCTAAGGCCATTGCAATTCGGAACAGCTTTGTCATGGGACGCACCATTGATGGAGGTGTTTACTACACGACAGACACTCTAGGAGGCTCGTCTGGTTCGCCCGTATTGAACCGGGAATGGCAGGTAGTAGCACTCCACCATAGGTTTGTGCCACACCCTCTAGAGCGTGGTGCGGTACTGGCTAATCGTGGGGTGCGAATTTCACACATATTTGACGATCTTTTCCGAGAACAGGGACGCGGCAACCTCCAAGTTCGTCAGATCTTGAACAAGCTTATGGACAGCGAGTCAGTAGCAGAGGTTACCGATGTGCGGAAGCATCCTGTGGTCGGGGAGAGAACTGACGAGTTGGTCGATTCAGGGGTCTATCTTGGTCTTACGGAAACTGAGTTCTACGCTGCAATCGCCCCTGAGCATGCCGATGTTGGGCTTGACGTACCAATTCCCGATATATTGAAACTAGATGTAAATGAAAGCTCTCCTGTTGATTCTGACTCCGTTATTCGACGATTAGGGCCAGAAGGTTATCGCTTCATAATTTCGCATGAAGTGTCCAGTAAGGCCTATTACGACAAGAAACTGGTCAATCCTATTTTACCAGGGGAGCAGTCTGGGATCACCATCGGCATCGGCTATGACCTTGGATACAAGACTGAATCCGAATTCCGTGAAAACTGGAGTGATCTTCTCAGTAAGGCTGATGTTGTGTCACTGGAGGCGTGCATTGGCAAAAAGCGAAGTGCTGCGGCTGCTCTCCTTGCGAGTGTACGTCATGTAGTTGTGCCGTACGAGTCAGCAATCAAGGTGTATGAAAGCGATTCAGTGCCAAAAGTGTATCAGGAGCTTCTAGGTCACTTTCCGAAAACTGTACTTGACGGTCTGCCTAGCCACTGCTTCGCTGCCCTGGTTAGCCTCACATTCAATCGCGGTGCTAGTTTCCAGAACGCTGGCGACAGATATCGGGAAATGCGCAATATTCGCGATGCAATTCTCGGCAACAATTTGCATACTGTCCCCGATCTCATCCGATCTATGAAGCGTATTTGGGCAGGAAATCCAAAGGTTCGCGGCCTATTGCGGCGAAGGGACGAGGAAGCTGATCTATTTGAAGCAGGTCTGGTTGATTTTCCAAAGCGGCAAGCTCCAAGTCACGCTAGTTTAGGGACAAACTGCATTCAAGCTGAGAACACACAGTCTGTTTGAAACTCAGAAGCACAAAGCACAACTTAACTAGTGATGTTCGTGTGTATGGGGGGCTAAGAGAATCGGTTTCCAAGAAGGATGTCGCTTAGTTTGCCGTTGTCCCTCGGTAAGTCAGGCCGAGTTCGTTTTGTGTGTATAGCAACGTTATGCCACCTAGGTGCATATGAATCTTGAATTATGCAAGGTCGTGTGAAATATCAGCATGTGTGGATCATATGACTAGAGCTCTGATTAGTGAGTTTAAGAAGTAATCGCTCTTGGCGATCACTCAACTCCGAGCGGAAGTCGGAAAAGTTGGTTTTACCGTTAAATACAAACGAGAATAATATGATTGAAGTGGAGAAAACAATCCGTAGCATATCAAAACGCCTGAAAGAAAAGCCTGATGGCATTGTGTCGAAAGTTCTCGCAAATAAATGGGTTAGTTCGAAAATTACCAATGCACTTGTAAAAAAATTCGCCGGAACGGCGCCACCGCGCCCCCGACCATTCTCGCTACTGTCTGACTACACGAGCTGGGAATCGCTGACCAACAAACACTACACGGGCAGACATCTGCCGGCTGATCAATTAGACAGGGATTTGCCGGATCTAGAAGGTGTGGCTGCGCTGTGGAAGCGAGAAAACGGAAATGAGATCTCATCTGGAAACACGTCGATATTGTTTGCGCATATGGCTCAATGGTTCACGGATAGCTTTCTTCGTACAGAACTCACTGAGCGTGAAAAAAATACATCAAATCACGAAATAGACTATTGCCAGTTGTACGGATTAGATGCTAGCAAAGCCATGATACTGCGGTTAAATGGTGGCAAAGGGAAGCTTGCGAGTCAGGTCAGAGACGGGGAGGAGTATCAGCCATTTCTGTTTGTCCCTGAACGTGTGAGTTTGAGTAATTGGAATTGGGACGATCCAGAGAGTTGGCCTTGGAGCGTCCCACAATATAGAGAATTACATTGCCCAGAAAAACTACGGAAAATACTCAAAGCCCTGCCTGAAGAGCGATTGAAATATGTGTTTGCGACAGGCCTCGAGCATGGAAATTCGAGTATTGGTTACATGATCTTTAATACCATCAGTTTGCGAGAGCACAACAGAATTTGTGATGTATTGGTTCTGGCCCATCCTGATTGGGGCGATGAGAGGGTTTTCCAAACCGCTCGGAACGTCATGACTGTGCTTTTGCTGAACATAGTTCTTAGCGACTACATAGGGCACATCACAGGGCTCGAGGTTCCTTTCAGAATACAGGTAGGCATGGCTGAACGTCAGGCATGGTACCGCAATAATTGGATCACATTGGAGTTCAATATATTATATCGATGGCATTCTATGGTCCCAGATTATTTGCATATTGGTAAAGATAAACTGGATTTTAATCAGTACCATGCGAACACGAAGCTTTTCCTTGATACGAGTATCGAGAAGCTTGTTAGCTCGGCCTCAGAGCAGTTTGCTGGAAAGATAGGCCTAAGGAACACTCATGAATTTTTCTTCCGGCCGATGGGCAAAGATCAGGCAGCTAAGGGCGAAACAACGTCTATTCACTATCAAACAGTCAAGATGGCACGTGATTTTAAACTCCAGCCGATGAACGCATACAGGAAGGTTTTTGGACTTAAGCCGATCACTTCATTCGAGCAGTTGACCGATGATCCGACTGTTTTAAGTGAGTTGAAGAATTTGTACAGCAAGGTCGATGATATCGAATTGATGGTAGGTCTCTACGCCGAACGCCATCAAGAGGGTCAAATGCTAGGGGCGTTGATGACGAGAATGGTTGCCCATGATGCATTCACTCACATCTACACAAATCCCTTACTCTCGAAAAACATATACAGTGCAGATACCTTCTCTAAAGAAGGCTTGGAGATAATAGAAAATACCAGTGGTTTTGCAGATTTTGCGAGTCGTAATCTGAATATGGATGAGAGCGCGACATTGTCTTTCTCTGTTTCGTAGAGGTTTTGCGATACCAAGCAGGCTGTTTAAAACCCCCCTCGCTAGAGCGCTTGTTTTCGTCCTGCTTAAGAAATGTTAGGGTCTGATTGTCTGTAAAAC
>CAZXYA010000533.1:4204-6529 GCA_964644655.1 uncultured Saprospiraceae bacterium
TCTCATTGAAATCTCCTGCATCAAAAGTATGCGGAAATCTTTACTTATTCGACTAGTGCTTTTCCGGGGAGGACTACAGTTCCACCTCTGAACTAAATTCGGTGGAGGAGGATACAGAGTGAATGATTATATTGATGATATGCCATATCGATATCAAAACAGCGACTAACCAATTCGTTAAGAAATATGTAGTGACCCGCATTCGAACATACAAAGTCTTTGGAATAATCGAACAGCCATTTTCTGTTCGAAAATAAGTCAGCCCCCAGAGGGGAATGGTTAGATCTACTTTGATTTTTGCATTATTATTTTTGTGGATAAAATCACTGCTGTCCCATTAACTCAGAGATAGGTATGGCCTGATCCAGCTTAATCGTTACAATGCATTTGCTTAAAAACACCTTGTAAAGTAATGGAATCAGGCCACGGGTTTAAGTTGAAGAATGAGCTGTATTCTCTGGATGCGTCCACGATTGATTTATGTCTTTCGCTATTTCCGTGGGCCGAGTTTAGAAAAACCAAAGGGGCTGTTAAGCTGCATGTGGCCATGAACCACAAAGGAAATCTACCCGAGTTCGTCTCGATCACAGAAGATAAGCAGCGTGAGGTCAGCGAAGGGCGCGGCGTTAACTTTCCTAAGGGAAGCATCGTTGCGATAGATCGTGGTTATACAGATGGAAAAAGCAGAACTTGAAAATCAAATCATTTTTAGGCACAAGCAAGATTGCAGTGATGACTCAGAACTGGGTAGCAATGTGTATTTACCTGTTGCTTGCATTTTTCAAGTTTCAAAGTAAAGCCGGGAGATCCATACAAGAAATATTGAGGTTGTTGCCGACCAATTTGTTTGAGAAACGATCGTTGATTCACAATTGAAGATGTTCTAAAAGTTAACGGGACGGCGGTGGCAGAAAATACAGACTGAATTCGAATTTAATAGAAGTATTACGATTATTTGAGATTTGTGTTGATATGATTTATCTTCCTACACTAACTATGCGTAGGATTAGTCCATGAAAGTTGTTTTTGCATCATGTGCGAAGATTCAGGATTTCCCGATACAGCCAGCATGGAAACAAATACAGGATGAAGAGCCAGATCTTCTTATACTCCTTGGGGATAATGTTTATGCTCCGAATAGTGGGCTTGATCTTTCCCAGCTTGAACTTCGGTACCAACAGCAGCTGGATGAGCCGAATTTCAAGGCGCTGATAGAGCAAGTTCCATTTAAAGCAATATGGGATGACCATGATTTTGGACCTGATAACGCTAAAGGTGCAGAACTCGATGAGAGCTACAAGGTGGCGGCAAGAGATCTGTTTCACCGATACATGAATTCATCCACGAACCTTCCTGAGGCTTATTATTCATTTGAACAAAGCGGCGTTCAATTTATTATGCTTGATGTACGTTACTATCGTGAGAATCGTATAGATGGTGAGAATGCGACGCCGTTGGGCGCAACGCAACTTCAATGGTTCAAGGAGGAAATGGCGAAGGACGCTGAATACAGAATTGTGTGCTCCGGTAGTTGTCTGACCCGAGTCAAATTAATACAGAACGAATACCTCGCGCAATATAAAAATTTCTACAACAACGATTTTTTGCCGTTACTCGAAGCAAGCAAGCGGCTACTGGTTTTGACAGGTGATGTACATCGAAATTTTATTAAGGTGCACTCAGGGTTCTACGAGTTAATTTCATCAGGTGTGGGTCGTGGTGGTGTGTTCTCGGAACGGATACGCAACAACTATGGAATTATCGAATTCAAGAATGATGAAGTTTTGGTAAAGCTAAAAGGTAAGAGAAAGAAGGATCGAATACGGATGACGATAGATGCTTCCAGCTGGAGTTCTCGACTGCATGGTTGACTTACTGATTTAGGATGTTGTGTAGACATGCACTGCGGAGTCTTTAAACAGTGTCATTCGAAAAGCGATCCGCAATCGAAAGGTATTTCCCAATGACGATTCAGCACGCAAAGTTGTTTGCCTAGCCACTGATAAAGCAGCTCGAATATGGACGATGCCATAAGGAACTGGAAACCCGTGGTGAATCGATTTAGTATCGAATACGGTAACTGCGTAACAGCGCACCTGTAAATATCATGGGCGTTTACACGGTTATATTTACCGTTTCGGGCAAGTATTCGATGATCCTTGGCCAGAGACAGTGTCAACAATAACTGTTCCTTCAGGCTGATTAAAACGGTAAGCAACACGGTAGAACTGTTTTTTTGAAAAAGCACGACGCTTAGTTGCCCATTATTATTATTTATAGTGCCATTAGCTTTAATAGCTAAACAAAAAATAATAAGTGTTATGC
>CAZXYA010000534.1:0-6517 GCA_964644655.1 uncultured Saprospiraceae bacterium
AAATGAATATGAACTTAAAAACAATAACTTTTCCTGATAGTAATGTCTATAAGACAGATAAGCTTCATTTTGAACCTATAGATTTGTTTCTTGATGCTTTACCTGAATCGAAAAAATTTGATTTAATGTTGGGGTATTTTAGCTCAACAGCTATTTACACTATTTCTAAAGGGTTTGCACTTTTTTTGTTTAATGGTGGGAAGATGCGAATGATAACGAATCATATATATTCTACTAAAGATAAACAGACCTTAATAAAAGGGAAAAATTATGAGCCAAAGCATTTCAATTTTTCGATTAAAGATTACAAGAAAATTAAAGATTCTTTAGATGATTATGGCATACATTTTTTTAACTGTTTAGCTTGGTTGATTTCTAATAATAGGATAGAAATAAAAATTATCAAACCAAAAGATTCAAGAGGTATTGCTCATTTTAAATCAGGTCTTTTTGATGATGGTCAAAATAAATTGGGGTTTAATGGCTCTTGCAATTTTACTCATTCAGGATTAGTCTTAAATCATGAACAAATTACTATAAGTAAATCTTTTGGGGGTGATGCAGAATTTAATGCAATACAAGAATTTGAAGTTGATTTTGAGAAAATGTTTTTAGGTGAAAACACTAATTTAGAATATCTAGATTTTGAAGACCTTGAAGAAGCTATAAGAACAGACTTTGGAAATAAGGACATAAAGGAACTATTACAAGATGAAAAAAGACTTATTCGAAAAAATGGAGCTGTAAATACTCGGGTTCGGCTAAAATTGGAAACGCTCGAAAATCAAATAGATAAAATTTTATCTACACCTAAATTTCCTTTTCCTGAACCACGAAATTATCAAGTAGAAGCCTATAAAAATTGGGTTAAAAATAATTACCAAGGAGTATTTGCTATGGCAACAGGAACAGGAAAAACTATAACCTCCTTGAATTGCCTTTTAAATATTTATAAAGAAACTCAAACTTATAGAGGTTTAATTATTGTACCAACTATAGCACTAGTTAATCAGTGGAAAAAAGAGTGCAAGAAATTTAATTTTTCAAACATAATCTGTGTAAGTTCCAAAACAAAATGGAGGGATAATTTATCTTTTTTTAATACAGCTAGCCGGTTTACCAATACTTCATTTATAGTTATCGTAACTTATGCGTCTTTTGCTAGACCTAAGTTTCAGCATTATCTAAAGCAGCTATCCTCGGAGACATTATTAATCGCCGATGAAATGCACAATATAGGTTCGCCTAGGGTTTTAGCTACGTTAGAAAATGTGCGACTTAATAAAAGAATCGGTCTATCCGCTACTCCCTTTAGGCAGTATGATGAAATCGGAAATAAAGGAATCAACAAATTTTTTAATGACAAATCTCCTTATACTTTTTCTTACACGATGGAGCAGGCTATTAAAAATAAGCCGCAAGCACTTTGTGAATACACGTATTATCCTCATATTGTCTATCTAAATGAAGACGAACTAGCTGATTATATCAAAAAATCAAAGCAATTACTCAAATATTTTGATGCTCAAACAGGACGGTATAAAGATTGCAAAGAAGTAGAAATGTTATTGCTTGAACGAAAAAGAATTGTGCACAAAGCAAAAAATAAAAAAGCGGTTTTTAAGCGGATTTTAAAGGAGGAATTTAAGAAACGAAAAAATCTAAAATACACTTTGATTTATGTACCTGAGGGGGCGGATGTAGATTATGGTGAGCGAGATGAATATATTGAAAATGAAGAGGAGGCTAAGTTGATAAATCAGTATACCAAAATTATTAACGACACCGATTTTTCGATAATGGTTCAACAATATACTTCAAAAACGAAAAATAGGGAAAAGGTTTTGGAAAAATTTTCTGAAGGAGAGACACATGTATTGTGTTCTATGAAATGCTTGGATGAGGGCGTAGATGTACCGAGGTCAGAATTAGCTATTTTTTGTGCAAGTACTGGTAATCCACGCCAATTTATTCAGAGAAGAGGAAGGGTTTTGAGACTTCATGATGATAAAAATTATGCGACTATTCACGACTTAGTTGTAGTTGCTAACAGTAAAGATTCATCTACTTTTGAAATGGAGAAAAGTGTGTTTAGAAAAGAGTTAGAAAGAGTTGTCGATTTTTCTCGATTGGCAATGAATAAATTTGATACTTACGATACTTTAGAAGAGACACTTGATTACTATAACCTTAATCTTAATGATTTCTAAACTGATTTAAAATGGCAAGAAAAGATAAAATCCTTCGTAGTTTTTTAGAACACGATACGCTTAAATCAAAATACGAAATTAAGGATAAAGACCTACCTAAGACTGTGCGTGAGGCTAAGGATTCTGAAGTGCCTATTATCAAGACAATCGCTTTGATTGTAGAAAAATTAGAATCTTCAAATTCTACTACAGATAGTGCCTTGTATACATTCATCACGAAATATTTAAATAACGCTACAACCTTAACATTACCCAATGATAATTAAAAGAATAATTATAAAAAACTTCATGTGCTACTTTGGAGATGATAATGTCTTTGAATTTGCAGACGGATTGAATGTGATTTTAGGTGAAAACGGAGAAGGCAAAACTAAATTTTTTGAGGCGATTGAATGGTTATTCAATGGAGAACAAGATTTGAATTTTAAGGCTAAAATCTCAGCAAAAGCACTTAGAGAGGCTAATGAAGATGACTCTTTTGAGGTCAGCGTTGGTATGGAAGTGGAACAATACAATAATATTAAAATTGTTGAAAGGTCCTTCATTGTTACCAAAAGGGAAGGCAATGATATTTCTATTCAAAATTCAGGAATTCTAGGAATCGAAGAGAATAAGAATCACGAAAGAACAAAAGTAGATGGAAATAGGTTGTTGGATATAATTTTTCCAGTTGAAATTCGAAGATATTCTTTATTCAAAGGTGAATCTGAATTAAATATCTTTGGTAATAATCCCGATGCGCTGAACAATTTAATACATTCCTTTAGTGATGCTAGATACTACGAAAAATATTTGACGAAAGGAATATATTTGAAGAAAAAAGCAGAGACTGCAGTTGATAAGGAGGCAAGAAGTAATAGCAAAAGACAAGCTGATTATAAAAGACTTGAATCAGAAATCGCATCAAGGCAGAAAAGATTAGTTAATCTTGAAGAGCAAATTGACATTCAAGAAGAGCAGTTAAAAAAAGTCACCAAAGGAATAAAAGAGGCGGAAAGGTATGTCGAAAATGCAGATGCTTTAGAAACTATCAAAAACAGAATAGCTAGAATAAGAAATCAGCTCATTCGAGCAGAAAGTCGAATACAAGATAATTATACTACTTACTTATTTGATAGGAATTGGATGCTTTCAGATTTTGAACCTATTCATCAACAATATGCAAATAAAGTTAAAAATTTACATGAAGAGAGGCGGAAACTAGAACAGGAATTCAATATAGAGGAAGGAAAAAGATTGGGTAAAGAGGAATTGAAGAAAGAGCTTTTAGACGGTATGACTCCTTTACCACTTGGAGTCCCTTCTAAAGCTTATATGGAAGAAATGCTGAGTGATTTTCATTGTAAAGTTTGTAATAGACCTGCGAAAAAAGGCTCTCCCCCATACGAATACATGCAAAAAAGATTTAAAGAATATCTAGAAAAACAAGCACCCAAGACAAAAGAAAAAAAGAAACAAAGAAAATATCTGTTTAAACATAATTATATTCAATTACTTTTTAAGTTAGGTTCAACTCATGAGGATTCTTTGTCTGATTTAAGGGCTAAAAAAACAGAAATAGAGGATAGATTTAGTTTAAATGCTGGTAGACTAAGAGATATTGAAAAATTGAGAGAGCAATTGGAATCAGAGGAAAAGGATAGAGAAAAAATAATTGGAACTTCGGTTATGGGCGAAGAGAGACTGAGTAATATTTTAAAAAATTACAATAACTGGCAAAAAGATAAAATTAGTATTGACAGAAAACTATCAAGTCTAAAATTAGATAAAGAAAGAATAAATAAAGCTTTAGAAGAGAAAATTCGTCAAAAAGAAGAAATTGATGAAAAATCTACGAATTCCTTTTTACGTCAAACAAGGAGAGTCTTGCGTGATATTGAAGTTGTTTTTAGAGAAACTAAAGAAAAGAAATACGATGAATTTATCTCTAAACTACAAGCGAAATCTAATTCTATTTTCCAACAGATAAATATTGATGATTTTACAGGTGTAATTGTTTTTAAAAAAGAGACTTCTGCGAGTAAGAATAAAATAAGTATTGAGTTACACGAAAATGGCAATATTTTTTATAGCCCAAATCAATCGTTGAAGACTTCAAGAGATATGGCAATATTATTTGCTATTTCTGAATTAGCGGCGGAGTCAAAAGAGCAAAAATATCCAATGATTTTTGATGCGCCAACGTCATCGTTTGGAGAAACTAAAACAAAGGATTTTTTAAACTTAGTTTACGAGACTAATAAGCAAAGAATCATTCTTTTTTATGATTTTATTGGTAAAGATAAAAATGGAAATCAGGTAATAAAGCCAGATTTCGAAGAAGTGAAACGACACAAAGCCTTTTGGATTAAACGGCAAAGACCTTTTGACAAAAACGATTTAAGTACCATAAATACGCAAATTATTAATCTTTAATATGGATAGTTTATTTGATAAGTGGAAAACTAAGATTCCAAATTATAGCAAGGAATTCAAATTTTTATTTGACGGTTTATCTTCTAAAGGTGGAGCTGAAGGAGACAAGAAAGTGAGTCTAGGAAAGCATTTTAGCACTAACTATGAGCTATACACTTACGCTTTTTTTTTAGGTCTTTATAATGAGGAAAAAATTGCTATTCCAAAGAATGAAAAAAAAGTAAACTTTAGTCATCATATTCAATATTGGGGGAACAAAATAGGCAAACACGACCGAAAAGACTTTTCTCGTTTGCAAGAATATATCTTCACAGCACTAATAGCTAAAACAGATATTGATTTCATTGAACTTGATAAAGGTTCTATTTCAGTAGATGACGTTGTAAAAGAATTGCTACTTACCTTAGAGGCTTATACAGGTGGAGGATTGACGCTTATTAAAGAAAAATTAGAGGATAATGCTACTTTCTTTTTACAGCCTACTTCTTTTCTTGATTTGTTGATTAAAGAATAATATTAAATTAAACTTATACTATGGCAAACATCCCGTTTAAAGTTTCTGCAAGAGCTGCAAGGTTAATCGGTAGGGAAAATGTAGCTAATGCTGATGGAGCATTAATAGAGCTTATTAAAAATAGCTACGATGCTGATTCAGATTACTGTGTTATCTATTTCGACATTAAATATAGTAAAGTACCCAACATATTAAATGCTAGTGAATTTAATACTTTTTCAGCTCAAAATAATTTGGTGCAGAAGTATTATACAATTGAAGAAAAAAATAGCAATTTATACAAATTAGAAATAGCTGAAGAGTCTAAGGATTATTTAGAATTATTATCATTCTTCCAAAGCAAAGAGAATATTTACATTATGGACAATGGTGTAGGGATGAATGACGATGTTATAAAAAATCATTGGATGACAATTGGAACTAACTATAAAGAACTAGAAATCAAATCAAAAGGCGGTCGTGTCAGAACAGGAGCTAAGGGGATAGGACGGTTTGCTTTAGATAGACTTGGAAGTGTTGGCCAAATGTTTACGAAAAAGGAAAATGATTTTGAAGGATATGAATGGAATGTAAATTGGGGAGACTTTGAAAGTTCAGGAGCAACAATAGATAATGTTTATGCTGATTTGAAGAAAAATAAACAATTAGATATAAGAGAAAAAATAATTAGACTGACAAATGAATATGACAACGAAGAATTAAGAGAAATATTAAGATTAAAAGGTAAATCCGATAATGGAACAATCATACAGATTTCAAATTTAAGAGATAATTGGACTGAGGCAGCTGTGAATAGTATTTTTGAAAATTTGCAAACACTTATTCCGCCAAAAGAAGAAAAAGTGTTCAATATTTTCCTCTTCAATTCTCTTTCACCTTCAGCATATGGAAAAGTTGAAAGCTCTGTCTGTGAAGATTTTGATTATAAAATTGAGGCTGTAGCTGATGAAAATCAAAATGTAAACATTACCATTTATAGACAAGAATTTAATCTAAAAGGAATAGAGACAAATTATTTTTTCAATCATAAGAATATTGTCAACAAGCCTCAATTTGAAAAGAAAACATTTGAAAAAGAGTTATATAGCTACAGCAAAACATTTGCTCAATTACTATCGCTTGAAGTCGAAGATGCAGAGTCTTTGAAATCGTTAGAAGAAATAGGAAAATTTTCTTTTAGTTTTTATTTCTTGAAAAGAAGATTAAATAAAAGAGACCAACAGAAATTTAGACAACGGGGAATTAATAGTGCGTTTCGTATGGCGTGGATGGAGAAATTTGGAGGAATAAAATTGTTTAGAGATGACTTTAGAGTTCGGCCCTATGGAGAGAATGGAACTAGTGCTTTTGATTGGTTAGAATTAGGGCAAAGATCGGC
>CAZXYA010000535.1:0-6512 GCA_964644655.1 uncultured Saprospiraceae bacterium
TAATAATGTTTTACCTGTTCCAGGAGGACCAATTAATAAAACTCCTTTAGGAATTTTCCCACCTAAAGCCGTATATTTTTTAGGATTCTGTAAAAAATCCACTACTTCCATGACTTCTACTTTTGCCTCATCCAAGCCTGCTACATCTTGAAAAGTAACATTTACTTTGGCGTTTTGGTCAAATAGCGTCGCTTTAGATTTACCAATATTGAAGATTTGAGAACCAGGACCACCTGCACCACCACCTACTCGTCTCATAATAAAAATCCATAAGGCGACGATGATTAAAATAGGAAAAACCCATCCTAATAGAGGCGTCAACCAATCTTTTTGCTCTTCGTAATAAATTTGGAACCGTTCATCGGCAGGAAGCGATTGCTTCAATTCATCTAAATCTGTCTTAAATGCTTCGGGAATGCCAATATTAAAAATATAATGTGGGCGAACGCCGAGTTTACTTTGAGAAGCATCATCATATTTACCCGAAGCTAATCTATCTGTTTTAAGATGTACATAGGCATATTTTAAATTAACCACTTCTACTTTTTCAACAGCCCCATCTTTTGCCATGTCTTGAAATCTATCCCAACTAATTTGTGGATTGCTGGTATTAGAGACATTAAAGAGCTGTAACGCAATAAGAAAAAGCGCAATAATTCCATAAATCCAATAAGAATTGAATTTTGGTCCAGTTGGCTTATCCATATTATTTTCTGGCTTGTTTCTTTCTTCCATTATCTGTTATTATAAAACTATCGCATGAATCAAAAAGTAGGATTTCGAACTACCCTTAAATTCATCGTTTATGTATTCATCTACTATAACTCGCTAAGATGAATATTAGATTAGTGTTTTTTACATAAAATCGACTAGTACCCTAAAACTATCGTCTTAGAGACTAGCGTACTCGGTGAAAGCAGCATCACTCCAAAGATTTTCTAAATCATAGAAAGCTCTTTTTTCTGGATGAAAGACATGTACCACTACATTAAAATAATCCATCAATGCCCAAAGTCCCTCTTGTACGCCTTCTGCGTGGGAAGGCAAAATCCCTATTTCTTCTTTTACTCGCTTCCGAATATTATCAGCTATAGATTTTACTTGGGTATTGGATTCGCCCTCACAAATAATGAAAAAATCAGTCGGTGTAGCTTCTAAACCGCGTAAATCTAGCTTTATGATTCTTTTTCCTTTGATCTCTTGAATACTATCTACGATTAAATCATTAAAAACGTCTATAGCTACTTTTTCTTTAGTTAATTGCTGTTGATTCAAATTTTACCTCAAAAATTTATTAAGTAATCGAAATAATAATCTACTTTCAAAAATAGAAGTGTAGAAATATTTTTTAAATTACTAAGATGAATAAAAATAGGAAATGCAAATATCAATTGGTAAAAATACGAAATTTTTACACGACCTATACTCCATATTTCCTACTAGTACTATTTTATTTCAAATTATTTCTCTTTTACAACTAAATCTGCCTTAAAATGTTAGATTTTTGTTGGCTGAAATTAGTTTAAGATACCTCTATACTGCTTAAAGCAAGTATCTTAGCAGAAATACTCGACACTTTTTAGGGATACTAAGTTAATGAGATTTATGAGTTTAAGAGATTAGCATTTGGTCTAAAACGCTTTGTTTACTTCATTTATCTTATAAATTCATTACCTGTTTTCTAAAAGTGTCCTTTACTTTTGTGTAAGTACTTAGCCGCTTGTTGTCTACTGAATGTAATAAAATAGTTCAATTTGATTAAACCCATTAACACCTTATTTGTTGGAAAGGTTCTACATGAATTTGAGACTTTAGATTCAACGAATCAATATGCCATAAAATTATTAAAGGAATCATCCCCCGCAGAAGGGACGATTATTATTACGTATGATCAATATGCAGGTAAAGGGCAGGCCCGTAATAAGTGGGAAAGTGCGCCTCATAAAAACCTTACTTTTACTACTATCTTATATCCTAAATTTTTACCCGCAAGGAAGCAGTTTTTGCTGAACCAAGTTATCTCTTTAAGTGTTTTTGACACTTTACAAAAATATATTGACAAAGGTCTATCTATCAAATGGCCGAATGATATTTATGTGTTTGATAAAAAAATAACTGGTATTTTGATTCAAAATAGTCTACAAGGCAGCACTTTACAATCCGCTATTATTGGTGTTGGATTAAATGTCAACCAGAAACAGTTTATAAGTGATGCGCCCAATCCAACTTCTATGGCGCTAGAAACAGGCAAGATTTTGGATTTAGCAATAATACTAACTACCTTTTGTCAACAATTAGAACAGAATTATCTCCAATTAAAAACCAATCAAACCCCACAAATTCAAGAACGTTATTTAAATCATTTATTTCGATTTAAGGAAACAGCTTTTTATCGCAGACTAGATGGTAGTATTTTTAAAGGACAAATTAAGGGCGTGACAGATATTGGGAAATTGATTATTGAAACAGTGCATGGAGCTGAGGAATTTGCTTTTAAGGAGGTGAAATATATATTGTAAATGGAAGAAATTTTTTATAGCAATACGGACGAACTAAGTGGTAGACATTTTATCATTAAAGAAGCTGATGGGGCTATTTGGACATATTTGACAATACCTAACAGTTTAGAGATTTCAAAAAGATGTTTTTTAGGAAGTAGATTCAATATTAAATTGGATAAATTTGATACCAAGAAGTATAAGAAAAAAAGAATGACACCACCTATGGTAAAAGAATTTTCAACAATATTTACTAATGTTGCCAATCTTAATGAAAATGATTTTTTAGTAGTATGGTATAAAAATGGAAATGTATTATTGCTTGTTAAAAGAATTCCCTTTTTATTTTTTTTCAATGAAGAAAATCTAGGGTATAGCAAATCAATTAGAAAGGACAGCATATATGGAAATCCATGGAATGCTGATAAGTATGAGAAAATTAAAATTGCTTAATCAAATCTGATGAAATTTCAATTTTTTATATGAACGTAAACATAGTAACCGTAGGCGACGAAATCTTAATAGGTCAAATCATTGATACCAATTCTGCATGGATGGGACAGCAGCTAAATTTAGTTGGTGCCAAAGTCTCCGCTATTCATTCTGTAAGCGACACCAAAGAAGGAATTATTTCTGCCTTGGAAATAGGCTTAAAACAAGCCGATGTTGTCTTGTTAACAGGTGGTTTAGGTCCTACTAAAGATGATATTACTAAAAAGACTATTGCTGATTATTTTGGTACAACGATGGTGTTTCATGAACCAACTTGGGAACGTATTCAAGGATTCTTCAAACGCTTGGGACGTAGTACCACTCCAGCTCATCGAGAACAATGTTTTATGCCAGCAAGTGCTGAAATTCTGTTCAACAAAATGGGAACGGCTCCAGGGATGTGGTTTGAAATAGATGGTAAAATAGTAGTATCCATGCCAGGGGTACCTTATGAAATGAAGTACTTAATGAAGTTTGAAGTGATTCCAAAATTAATTAAATATTTCCCTGGTAAACCCATTGCGCATCGAACGATCTTGACGGTTGGAGAAGGCGAATCTAGAATTGCGGCAAGATTAGAAACTATAGAAAATAGTTTACCTGATTTCGTAAAATTGGCTTATTTACCGAATTTAGGAAATGTACGACTTCGACTCTCTGCTATTGCGGAAAATGGAGAAGATATTGAAGCTATTTTAGGGGAAAAAGAGGCAGCTATCGAGGCGGAGATTCCCGAGTTAATTTATGGCTATGGCACAGATACTTTGGAAGCAGCCGTCGGTAAGTTATTGGTAGAACGAGGTTTAACTTTAACGACCGCAGAAAGTTGTACAGGTGGATTTTTAGCGCATAAAATTACTACAGTACCAGGTTGTTCTGCCTATTATAAAGGGAGTGTTATTGCCTATGCAAATGGGATAAAACATCATCAACTAGGCGTGAAAAAGGAAACATTAGAACAATATGGTGCAGTAAGTGAAGAAACGGTAAAAGAAATGGTACCTGGTGTTTTAAAAGTTATGAAGACCGATATTGGCATTGCTATCTCAGGAATAGCAGGTCCTGGAGGAGGCACGCCAGAGAAACCAGTTGGAACGATTTGGTTAGCTATTGGGAATAAAGATCATGTAGAAACTAGGAAACTTCAAACTAGTAAAGATAGATTAATAAATATTCAGTACACAGCTATTCAAGGCTTGAATATGATTCGACAATTTGTCCATAAATATTACACGGAAACGATTGCTACATTGGATTAGCCCTTTTAAAATACTAATTTTGTAGAAAGTTTTAAGAAGGTATCTGGTCAAGTTAACTTGATACCTTACATTTGCTACCTAACATCTAAATACCAATAACATGGCGCAAGTAGAATTAGTTATGCCCAAGATGGGAGAAAGTATCATGGAGGCAACGATTATTAAATGGGTGAAAAATGTAGGCGATACGATAGAAATGGATGAGACCATTTTAGAAATAGCGACAGATAAAGTGGATTCTGAAGTGCCTTCACCTGTTAGTGGTACGGTAGCTAAAATTTTATTTAATGAAGAGGATACGGTGGCTGTTGGTCAAGTAATTGCGTTAATAGCAACAGAAGGAGAAGAATTAATGCCCGAGGCAGCCATCCCAGATACTAAAACAAATGGTCAACATTCGGATGAAGAAGAAGTAGCAACAGTTGCAGAAGTGTTGGCTAATAATATAACGGTTGAAGTAGAAAAGATAGCTCGACCTAGTATGAACGATAAATTTTATTCTCCCTTAGTCAGAAATATTGCACAAAAAGAGCAAATACCAGTAGAAGAATTGGACCAAATTTTAGGTACTGGCTTAAACAATAGAGTGACAAAAAAAGATATTTTAAATTATATTAAAACTAGAGATGCCAAAACCGTTATTGCTCCCACTCAGAAAGTAGCTGCCACTTCTGTAATTCAGACAGCCTCAACTACCGTTTCAACGCTAAGCAGCCCATCTATTTCAGGGGAAGTTGAAATTATAGAAATGGACAGAATGCGCCGTTTAATTGCTGACCATATGGTAATGTCTAAGCGTGTTTCTCCTCATGTTACTTCTTTCGTAGAAATAGATGTAACGGAGATTGTTAATTGGCGAAATAAAGTTAAAGCCGCTTATAAGGCAAAACATAAAGAAAGCATAACTTATACCCCTATTTTTATAGAAGCAGTTGCGAAGGCAATCAAAGATTTTCCTTTAGTTAATGTATCTGTTGATGGGCAAAAAATTATTGTCAAAAGAGATATTAACATAGGAATGGCAGCTGCTTTGCCAAGTGGCAATTTAATTGTTCCAGTCATTAAAAATGCAGACCATTTGAATTTAGTTGGTCTAAGTAAAAAAGTAAATGATTTAGCGGTAAGGGCTAGAAACAATAAATTGAAACCAGCAGATACACAAAATGGGACTTTTACGGTTACTAATGTGGGAACTTTTGGAAATACAATGGGCGTGCCTATTATCAATCAGCCACAAGTCGCTATCTTAGCGGTTGGCGGTATTAAAAAGAAACCAGCCGTTTTAGAAACAGAATTTGGCGATGTTATTGCAGTAAGACATATGATGTTTTTATCACTTTCCTATGACCACCGAGTAGTCGATGGTATGTTGGGCGGTTCTTTCTTAAGAAGAATCGGTGATTATTTAGAAGGCTTTGATGATACACAAACGATATAAAAGAATAGAGCGTTGAGACCAGCGATTAACGTCTTAAAATACAGGAATGAAGCACTTCTTAGAGTATTAATCGCAAAAAGATAGCAATTTGAAAATGATAGATTGAGGTGCAGCGCACCGACCACCTTTGTAAAAAAGTGTAAAATGTGGTCAGTGCGCTGCATCTTGCTATCCTTTTGCGGTCAATATCTTAGAGTATATTAGATAGTCAGAAATAAAATTAATATTATTAAATTTATTAATCTATCTAAAATCCGTGTTATTATTCTTCTGTGTTACTTATTTTATAACACGCCTGCTGGTAGGTATCGGTTCGGTGCTTGGACAAAAGATAGTGTCGATGGTCGAAGTTTGCAACTTCGACCCAGTATTATTTGCGTTTATAACGCAATTTTTGACGGATTCTATTTTTATAAGAAAACCCTTATTTTAAGTATCAAATACTTTTATCTATGTAAAGTTTTTCTTATCTTTATTAAAATTTTATAAAAAGCAGGAACGTTTTCATTCATTATCAATGAAAACGTTCCTGCTTTTATAATTAATAGCAGCGGATTTTAAAAAAACATTTAATGCTCATTCTAATACAAGAATAGCAAAATTGAATAACTTTTCTACCATAAAATAATCGGAAAAAGAAGTTTTGACTTCTTGATTTTTCGTTCTAAAAGCTTCCTTTTTAATTTAGATTTTTTAGATACCGAACCGAGAATTTTTTATTCCATAATATGTATTGGAATAGACACTAGAAAAGTCTCTTTTAACTAAGAATTAATCATAAATTATATTTATTATGGCAAATTACACCTATCTATCACAAGAAGG
>CAZXYA010000536.1:0-6507 GCA_964644655.1 uncultured Saprospiraceae bacterium
AAAAATGAGCCAATGGCAAAAGTCATTGGCTCATTTAAAAACGATAATCATTTATTTTTATTCCAGCAAGTAACGAGCAAAAAATAAGGTGGATATTTGAAGATAAAGATTTTGTATCAAGACGAGGCATTTTTTGAAGTAATAGCATCGCTATTGCTGAGAAAAATAACGAAGTATTGATGCAAAAGATTATCGGCGAAATGTTCAAGTTATTCTTTACTCGTTACTAAATAAGAATTGTTTGTGTCAATTGTCTATAGGGGACATTACCTCATTTTAGGCCTTCGTCGCTTTCCTCCTGGATTCATCTGCATCGGATTCATACCCGCTCGACCTGCTGCTTTAATCGCACCTCGTTGCTTTAAAGCTTTTTCAAATTGCTGAATTTGTTCTTTTAACTGAGGTTCGGTGACTTTTAAACCTTTTAATTTTTTATAATGTAATTTAGCTTGATTCCACTTATTTTTAGTGGCGGCAATATTGGCCAATTGCAATTCCAGCATCGCTGTTTCATTATCAGAAGGCACACCAATTTCTTGCGCTTTGGCAAAGAATTTTTCGGCAGTTGCATTATCTTTTCTAGACGCAGCCAAGGTTCCTTTAATCATATTATAATAAGCACGGTTCGCAGAATACAACCATTCAGGCTTTAGCGTCATATCTAATCTTTTCTCCGCCTCCTCAAATTTGGATTCTTGTACCAATTGTGCTGCGGATTGTACTGTCCCTAATAAAATATAACTCACTAATAAGCCAATCCCCACTAATAAAAATGGAAAACCATACCAAAAACCATAAGCGATAACCAACCCAATTCCTCCTAGTAAAGTCACCGCTATCAATGCTAATTTTGTATAAATATTTATTGTAAACATATAAGTAGATTGTTGAAATTGTTTGATTGTTAAATGGTTAACGCAAAATGCTCTAAATCATCTTTTAAGAACCTAAGTAAAATTTAATTTTCAATTTTAAACCACCTTCGGTGGGAATTGAAGTTGAGATTGAAATTTAAAAATTTATCGACAATTTGTTGGTGTTAAAATTCACATAAGAGCCTAGTGGTTAAAGAACAAAGTTCTTAACAGTTTAAATCGGCGTCTTTTTACGATAGCTAACCCATCCGCAAGCGGTTCACAAATAGCATTTGTTCATCTTGCCTAGCAAAAAAAATACACTCGATTAAACTATCAGAAACTTAATTCTTGAACCACTAGCTACAAAGGTAAGCATTCTAGTATAATAAAAAGTCAAAGCAGAATAGCTTTTCAAAAGATTGTAAGAGATTTCATCCAGTTTGTTTTACTGTTTACTGCCTATTGCAAACTGCCTACTAAACTACTATTTCCATTTGTCATAAATCCATGTAAACAATACAACAATTACTAAACTCGGTAATAAATTCTCAATATTGATATCCCCCAGATTTAATAATTTAATGGCTATGCTCAAAATCAGTAAGCCTCCTACTGAACTTAATTGGGCGATAATAGTTGGGGTAAAAAAATGCTTCACCTGATTTGCTAAAATGGTTATTCCTCCTTGAATCAAAAGCATCGGAAAAATAGAGAATAAAACACCTATCCCATAAGTTGAGGCAAAAGCAATAGAACTTACCCCATCTAGCGCTGACTTCACCATCAATAATTCTCTATTCCCTGAAATCCCCTCTTCTATAGCGCCAACTATCACCATTGATCCTACACAGTATAATAAAGAAGCTGTAATCAGCCCCTCCGTAAATTTTTCGTCTCCAATATTTAAGGTAGTTTTTAACCAGGCTCCCAATGATTGTAATTGTTGGTCTAGCTGAAGTATTTCTCCCATAATGCCCCCAATAATTAAGCTAAAAATAATAACCAGCAAATATCCTTCTGGCATTTTTAAACTCATTTGGATACCTATTAATAAAGTGGCTAGACCAAGTGCTTGAAAAATAATCACCTTTACATTGGGCGGAAATGTTTGTTGGAATCCCATACCAATTAGGCTACCGATGATGATGGTTCCTATATTAATAAGGGTCCCAATAGGAAGTCGTTTTGTCATGTGGCGAAGATAGGAAAGTTGGTGTTTAAAATAGAATTTTTTAGCAGAGGGCTTAGGGCAAGAGGCAAAAATCTTAAATCTCAAAAATAAATATGCTGCGCCAAGCGATAAGTATTGGCATGGGCCTCAATAATATGCGCTAATTTTTCTGCATAACCGCCTCCCATGCTTACGGCTACTGGGATTTCATAATCTTTACAAGCTTGTAAAACTATTCGATCTCTTTCTTTGCAACCTGCAATACTGAGACTTAAACGACCCAATTTATCAGAAGCGATAACGTCTACCCCCGATAAATAAAAAATAAAATCAGGTTGTACTTCATCTATTAATTTTGGTAGGGTCTCCCTTAATATTTTTAAATAAAAAGCATCTTCTGTTTTGTCTGGCAGTCCAATATCTAAATCGGATTGTTGTTTGCGTAGTGGGAAGTTTTTAGCGCCATGCATACTGAACGTAAAAACTCGATTTTCTGTCTGAAAAATTTGTGCCGTCCCATCCCCTTGATGTACATCTAAATCGACAACCAATATTTTTTTCGCTAATTGTTCGGTTAATAAATAATTAGCCGCAATGCCAATATCATTCAATAAACAAAAGCCAGATCCTTTGTAGCTATAGGAATGGTGCGTCCCGCCTGCAATATTCATCGCTACCCCATATTGTTGGGCATAAAGCGCGCATTGGATAGTCCCATCTGCAATATGCCGGCCTCTTTCGACTAAATTTTCTGACATGGGAAAACCTATTTCTCTAATCTCTGCCCGATTTAATAGTTGGTTTTTTAAGCGGTGCCAAAATTCTTTTTCATGGGTCAATAAAATAGTGGATGCTGCTAAGGCCGTCGGATGAAAAAAATTGCTTTCTGTTATAGTGCCTTCATAGATTAACTGCTCAGGCAATAGCTCATATTTTTCCATTGGAAAGCGATGCTTGGGAGGCAAGCTATATTTATATATTGGAGAAAAGGCGATTTTAAGCATAAATTAAAGTTCCAAAATCATTCAAGGTGCAAAGCTAAAAAAGGTTAACAAAATAGCCGAAACTCGTGACCAATATTCTAATTTCTGTCTAAAAAATGGAAATTGCTTGTTTTTGTTTACAAACAGTTCTATTTTCACTTTTAGTTAAGAGCATGTTTAAATTTCTATTGTCTGATAACCAATATTTTATGAACCTGACTTCAAAATAATGAATTCAACGCTGACTAAACTCATTAATTATTTAATTGTCAGAACCACAAACTATTGATTAGGAACGGTTCAAAAATAACTTTACATTTTAAAATTGCAACTTATTGATTGTCAGTAGTGGTTTTAATTTTAATTGTCATTTTAATTTTAATTCATTCCTTATCAACTCAAAATAATTTTTAAACATACTCTAAGGTAAACTGAATAAGAAATGTTAGACATATACAATTCTTTATTCATCATTTAATCACTTAAAACTAACCTACCTACTTATGAGTTTATTTTCTTTTTTGAAAAATGCTGGGTCAAAGATATTTGCACCAACCACAGCCGCTGGAACTACACCTGCTGGAACAACGGATGCCGAAACTGCTAAAAAAGCAGAAGCCGTCGCTAGGAGACAAAAATTAATTGTATTAAAAGGTGTAGTCAATAGCCTTAGATTAGATGTAGAGGATTTAGATATAGATTATAAAGATGACACCGTAACGGTTTATGGTAGTGTCAATTCTCAAGGAGACAAAGAAAAGATTGTTTTAGCCTTAGGAAATGTAGCTGGTGTAGCGGCTGTCGATGATAGAATGTCTGTAGAAAACCCAGAACCAGAAGCCGTCTTTTATGAAGTAAAAAGAGGTGATTCTTTATCAAAAATTGCTAAGGCGCATTATGGGGATGCTATGAAATACAAAACTATTTTTGCAGCTAATCAGCCAATGCTGAAAGACGTGAATAAAATTTATCCCGGTCAGGTTTTGAGGATTCCTAACTTGGATTAAACTATACTGGTTGCTGGTTACTAGTTGCTGGTTGTTCAAGAATAAATTTAACCAGCAACCAGTAACTAGTAAACTAGCTTAATGAATCAAAGATCTGTGCTGCGTGTGTCTTCGTTTTTACTTTCGCAAATATCTCTGTAATCTTTCCTGTTTCATCTATTAAAAAAGTAGTTCGGTGTACGCCTTCATATTCCTTGCCCATAAATTTCTTTAATCCCCATAAGCCGAAAGCTTTAATCGTCTCCAACTCCGTATCCGCTAATAAACTAAAAGGAAATTCAAATTTATTGATAAAATTTTGATGCCTTTTAGGACTATCTGGGCTCACGCCTAATAATTCAAACCCTTTTGCTTGCAAAGCGCTATAATTATCTCTTAAATTACAAGCAGCTGCCGTACAGCCAGGTGTATTATCTTTTGGGTAGAAAAATAGAATCAATTTTTTACCCCCAAAATCGGCTAGGGAAATGGTCTCCCCTTTTTCTGTTAGCCCACTAAAATTTGGTGCTTGATCGCCTACTTTTAAATGTGTCATCCTTGCGTAGTTTTGAAGTATATTATTTTATTTAAAACCATCCTAAAAAAATGAATATATTTTGTTGACAATGCGATAGCGGTAAAATGAGGCTTAATGGTGAGCGATACTTTGAAAGTATCGCTCACCATTAAGCCTCATTTTACTATCCCTGCCCTCTAAATATTTTGTAATTTAATTTTAGGGTGGTTTTGAATTATTTTATAAAATGGATTAACACGAGTTGGGTTGTTTTTGTTTAAAATCAAAAAATGATTGCTTGTTTTTCTTATGAAAAAAGAGCTATTACCTTCGGCAAAAAAATAAGCCCCCCAATAATAGCCGCCCCAATAGCCATCAATAAAACAGCTCCTGCCGCTGCATCTTTCGTCTTTTTAGCCAAAATATGATAGTCTGGCGAAACCAAATTTGTCAAATGTTCTATAGCCGTATTAAACGTTTCTGCGCTAAGGACAGCAGCTATACATCCAATAATTAAGCACCATTCCGTTGTGGAAATTGAAAAATAAAACCCTGCAAAAATAGCTAAAAAGGCCGCTAGAAAATGAATTTTAAAATTTGCTTGTGATTGAATCACCTCAAAAACCCCTTCGAAGGCATAACCAAAACTAGCAATTCTTTCTTTGATAAAACTCATTAGAAATCTAGTTTACTCGATGCCAAGTTTGTGTTCTATAAAAACCTGTCCAATGCTTTCCCCTTACCTTTAATTCGTCAGGCTTGCCATCTTCAAACCAGATACTACAACCATAAACATTGCCACTTTCTGGATCTAATATGCTCCCTTTTTTCCAATAACCATCTACTGCTTTTAGATTCTCAATAATCACTAAACCCATAACTGGTTGATTCTTTTTATCGCCAGGACATTGGTCGCATATTATATCAGGGTTAGACAGTAAAAGTTTAGAGATTTTGCCAAAAATTTTTCCATTTTGCTCATAAATCGTCACATTCGATTTTTCTTCTCCAGTCTCATCGTCTATAGATTTCCATACGCCAATTGGTGATTGACTAAAAGCAAAAAAAGTACAACAAACAAAGAATAGTATCAAGTAAGATTTCATGTTATTAGATTTTTAATGATTTCCAGTTTTACAAATACCAACTGTTCAAACCTCAAAAAGTTGGGAAAAATTGTCAATCAAATTGCCTATTGTCGGCATTATTAGTTGAATCGACGCAAAATTGCATTCAATCGCTCGACTTCCTTTTGATCCGTTTCAAAATAAGGGACCGAAAATAAATTGTTCACTTTGGGAGTAATTACTTTTTTTGCTGAAGCATGAACTTCTTGGGCTGCTGTTGCCATTAGAAAATCTTTCAGGTTTTTGCTATTCAATCCACTTCCTGGTAGGATAATTATTCTGTCAGTTGCTTGTTGAATTAGTTGCTTTAGTAGCCCTTGACCTTGAATAGCGGTAGATTCCAAACCAGCAGTTAAAATTCTATCAAAACCTAATTGAATTAAAGTTTCTAAACCCTCTAATGGTTTTGTCAAACAATCAAAAGCTCGATGAAAAGTCGTTTGCATAGGCTTTGCTAATTCTACTAAAATCCTATTTCTGGCTATGTCAATTGCTTGATTATTATCAAGTACGCCAAAAACCACCCCATCTATCCCCTTTTCTTTACAAAAAAGAATATCTGCTTTCATTTGCTCAAACTCCGTTTCTGAGTAACTAAAATCTCCAATTCTTGGACGAATTAATGCAAAAATAGCTATATCTAATTTCTTTCTAGCCAATTGTATAGTCGCCGCACTTGGCGTTAAACCACCTTGTTCTAAATTACAACATAATTCAATTCGCTGGGCACTACCTGCTTGCGCATTTATCGCAGAAACTAAAGAACTCGCACAAATTTCTAATAACATGACTTTTTTGATTAAGTAACAAATAAAAAATAACTTCATCATTTCACCGCTAATCTTTTGTAGCTAACCCGTCCGCAA
>CAZXYA010000537.1:0-3040 GCA_964644655.1 uncultured Saprospiraceae bacterium
TACTTGTTGCCGAGTCTCAGAATAAAGAACCATAACCTGACGGCCTTTGGAGTAAATCTTAAATTTCAAAAAACTTTTGTTACAAAGTACTATATACCTATATGGTTAAAAATTATTCATTTAATCTTATCCATTTTTTTGCTTACCTAATAATTTTTTCTAGCTGTCAGAATACCTCTACCTCTCCAAAGTCAACCACCACTCACCTCGGTTTTTATCATTGGCAAACCAATTTAGAATTAAGCCCCAAAGAATCTCAATTTATTGATTCTTTAGATGTGGAACGATGCTATATCAAATTCTTTGATGTAGATTGGGATTTCCAACGACAAGAAGCTATTCCTCATGCTTCTCTAAAAGTAAGGACTCCCCTTCCTTCTACGATTCAAATTGTTCCAACTGTTTTTATTACCAATCGAACTTTCCAACATATTTCAACATCAGCGATTGATGAATTAAGTAAAAGAGTAGCTGAAAAAATTTTACAACAATCTAATAATTTTCCTAGCCATTCTGTCCAATTAATTCAAATTGATTGTGATTGGAGCCTGTCTACCAAAACTGCCTATTTTTCTTTTTTAAAATCCTTACAAAATCAACTCAAAGATAAAGCGATTCAATTATCTGCAACTATTCGATTGCATCAAATAAAATATGTAGGTAAAACAGGTATCCCTCCAGTCTCTAAAGGATTATTGATGTTTTATAATATGGGAGAAGTTAGTAAGATAGAAACCATCAATTCTATATTAGACTTAGTTGTAGCAAAAAAATATACCGCCTCTCTCTCTCAATACCCCTTAGCTTTAGATTTAGGATTGCCTTTATTTCAATGGGGTGTTTTATTTAGAAATGGAAAAATGATTCAGTTAATCAATCAACTTCAAGAAATTGAATTAGCTGATACAACTCGCTTCACAGCCATCGCACCTATGCAATGGACCGTCTTAAAGGATACTTACTTAAATGGTTTGTTTTTGTATGAAGGAGATTTTATAAGACTGGAACAAGTTTCTAAAAAAGACTTGCTAGCAGCATCGGAAATCTTGCAACCCTATTTTTCTGAAAAAGAATTTGACTTACTTTTTTATCATTTGGATGATGTCGTATTAACTAATTTTAGTGCTAGTGATTTGGAAGAAATAGAGGATCAATTTAGAATTTATTGAACGCGGAGATGCAGAGATGCAGAGTTATATGTGTTCTTTGCACCTCCGCATCTCTGCGTTCAGTACAACTTCTAGAAAAATAAACGCTGTGCCACCCGAAAGGTATTAGCATGTGCCTCCACTATATGCGCTAATTTTTCAGAATAGCCACCGCCCATACTAATCGCTACTGGAATTGCTTGTTCCTTACAAGCCTTTAATACGATTCTATCCCGTTCTTTACAACCTTGTAAACTAACACTTAATCGACCTAATTTATCCGACGCAATAATATCTACTCCAGACAAATAAAAAATAAAATCAGGTTGGACATCCTCCAGCAATTTTGGCAAGGTATCTTTTAAGGTCTTTAAATAAAGCGCATCTTCTGTTTTATCTGGCAAGCCAATATCTAGATCAGACACTTGCTTACGAGCAGGATAGTTCTTAGCTCCATGCATACTAAAAGTAAATACACGAGATTCTTTTTGAAAAATTTGAGCAGTGCCATCTCCTTGATGCACATCTAGATCAATGACTAGTATTTGATGAGCTAACTGATGCCGCAATAAATAATTTGCAGCAATCGCTATATCATTTAATACACAAAAGCCTGCTCCTTTATAAGTATAAGCATGATGGGTGCCACCAGCTACATTCATCGCTACTCCATACTCTTGCGCATACAAAGCACACTCAATAGTGCCTTGGGTAATATGCCGGCCTCTTATAATTAAATGGGGAGTCATTGGAAATCCGATCTCTCTTATTTCTTTTCGACTAAGCGTTTGGGTTTTTAATTTTTCCCAGTAAACTAAATCGTGGGTCCAAAGAATAGCTTCCTCTGAAAGTAACTTCGGATGGAAAAAATTCTCTGTAGTAATTGTTCCTTCATATAATAATTGCTCTGGGATTAGCTCATACTTTACCATCGGGAAACGATGTCCTTTTGGCAATTGATATTTATAAATTGGAGAATACGCTATTTTGAGCATTGTGAATGCGAGTGGTTGTCAGTATGAGTTAAGTGTTAAGTGTTAAGTGTTTGAACACAGAGGCACGGAGGCACGGAGGCACGGAGAATAAATAAGTAAAACTCTGTGTCTCTGTTTAGGACTGTTCATAAATCTGTGTCAAAATCAAAACAGGAATCTTCTAAATAATTGGCTGTCAACGTTATGTGAGCCTTTGGACTTGAGCTTGACACTTGAACTTGAACTTTCTCCTCTGTGTCTCTGTGCCTCCGTGTTCAACCCTCTTTAACTCTTACTTATACAACTGCATATACCGAGTAATATACTTTCCAATCATATCAAATTCCAAATTAATAGTAGATCCGACCTTTAATTGATGGAAAATAGTATTCTCATAAGTATAAGGAATAATCGCCACAGAAAAGGTATTATCCTTAGGTTCACATACCGTCAAGCTAGTTCCATTAATTGTAACGGAGCCTTTATCTATCAATAGCCATTCTGGCTTTAAGTCATACTCAAAGGTAAAATACCAACTACCATCCGCATTTTTAATCCCAATACATTTGCCCGTCGTATCAACATGTCCTTGCACAAAATGTCCGTCTAATCTAGCACTGGCAGACATTGCTCTTTCTAAATTAACGACCTCTCCTACTTTCCATGTACCAAGGTCTGTCCGAATTAAAGTTTCTTCTATGGCCGTTACCGTATGGGTATCCTCTTCTAATGCTATAACCGTCAAACATGCTCCATTATGGGCTATACTTTGATCTATTTTTAATTCTTTGGAAATAGGGGATTCAATGGTGAAATGTTTGTTCGTTCCTTCTACTTCTATTTTTGTAATAGTTCCTAATGATTCTATAATACCTGTAAACATATTTATTTTTAAAATTATAAATGCTAATTATTTTC
>CAZXYA010000537.1:3140-6489 GCA_964644655.1 uncultured Saprospiraceae bacterium
TTATTTTCTTGATAAGGGCCTAGAAATTTGTCTCCATTAAAATGAATTAAATGTTCTGCTCAGTTTTTAAATTTTATCTAAATTCCTATACTCATAAATAACCTCAAAATCTCCATCAAAATTATCCGTATGATTAGCAGATTTCACAAGTGCTTCAATATAAATATTAAGTTTTTTTTTCAACCAATCAATTTTTGAAATAACACTTTGGTCTTCATTGCCGCTACATTTTGTTATGATTTTTTTTAAGCTATTCACATATGGAATAATAGTATGAATAGGTTCATCAAATTCGCTACTTGCTTTTGAAATGTAATCAATGTAAAATTCACCATCATCATCAACACTGATAATAGAATCGAACACCTCCCTTACATATTCAGGATCATTTGTTGAAAATCTTTCTCCTATACTATAGATGTCTTTGTCAATGACAATTCTTGGATATTTGGCTTTTTTTGATTCCAATTTGTAAGCTTCTATCATTGCAGGACCAAATAAATATTTATCATTATGAATAAGTTTACCCCATGTAATTCCTCCTCTAATTAAGAATCCTTTAAAAGCCAATTCAGATGTGATACGCAAAAAATCCAATAACATCATGAATACTTGATCTAGATCATTTATCGTAAATGAAAGCACAATAGAATCAGAAAACTGTGTTATTCGCTTTGATTCACCAAATCCATTTTTAGATTTAGTCGGAAGTTTATTTATCAAGTCAATAATTCGAGAAATCAACTCAATTTTCTCCTCAACATTTTCACCTTCTGAATCTATTGTTTCGCTTATATGTTGAGAAAAACCAAGAATATCAATAAAACAACATACTCTATCATCATATATCATTATTCAATATAATTTATACTGTACACAAATTCAAACTCAGCACTATTTCCTGCATATCTTCCATTTGTTTCTGTTATTCGGACTAATTGTTTTATTACAGCAGGCTTATTATTTAAATTGATTTCCGACTCACTCCTTCCATGATCATTATATTTTTCGTTTTCTTCCATCAAGATTGATTGTAACTTTATTTTTTTGTCTGAAGGTAGAATCAGTTCAATCCTTTCTTTATAATTTATTAAATTACCATTTACATAACTACCAAAATACCACTCATTTCCAACGTGGTCATTAAATATTAAATTACAAGATTCAAGTTTTACACTAATCTTTTCAGGTTTCGCATCTATAGTCATTCCTTCATTATTCAAAACATTTGTAAGTATCTCTAATTTATCTATATCAAATCCATTAAATTTTCTCGAGGTAGTGTCTCTCCAAATTAATTCAAATTTATTATCAACGTATTTTAAATACTGAACCTCAAAAAAGTGATCATCGTATCTACCTTCACCGATTTGCCATTGCCATACAGGATAAATTGAATAATATTCATTTTTAATGGAATTAAATATTTTTAATTTTCCTTCTACGCCTTTTTGTAAATTAATTTTCTTATCAACAATTGTCAATAAATTTGATTTTGAATGGACTCCAGGAGATGTAGTTACACATCTTTCTTCAAGATGAATTTCATTAATGCCATTTCGATCAATATCTGAAATATGTAGATCATTTTTAAAACTGTAGCAACTCATATCATTTTGAATTATTGAATCAGCTATCAAATAGCAATCATTTACCCTATCTATATAAAATAAATTATTTCCTTCAAACTCTGAGTCATATTCTTCATCTTCAAAAAGAATTGGTTTTACTTTCTGTCTTATTAGAAACTCAGTATCTTTATCTTGGTCTCCATTTATTTTATATGTAAACAATTCTACGGTATTAACTTTTGATTGATAGTAGTTTTCATCGAGATACTTCCATTTAAAGCCTTCTTTATATAAATAAAGTTGCAAATCATATATCGATTTGAAATGCTCTTCTGAACAATCAGAAATTTGATTAGGTAAATTATTTATGGTAGGTTGAATGATTCCATGAATATTGTATTCTATATTTTTCGAATCAATATTTACTTGAATCAATATTAATATTAATATTAAGATGACTTGTCTGTGCATTTTTTTAATTTAGCGATAATTATATATTAATTATACACATGCAATAGCTTTTGTTTATTGTTTAATATTTGTTAGAATGTCTTTTTAGGCAGGTAAGTTAGCACCGCAACCCACAGTTGATATAATTCTTATACTATTCTTGTGTTAAGACATTATATTAATTCAATCGAAAATTTTAGTGAAAACTTTTGAGCTCACTTAATAACAATAATTGATTATTTTCATCCTTCACTGGATAAGCATCCCCATCATAATCTGGTTCAAAATACTTTTTTATTTCTTTGGCTAATGACAATGCAAAATAGGGTGCGACAGCGTTTCCTATTTGATTATAAATTCCTGTTTCTTTCCCAGAAAAATCGAACCAGTCTGGAAAACTCTGGAGTCTTGCCGCCTCTCTTATTGTTATACGTCTACGCCTTCCGTCTGGTAGTTTTACACGATGCATGTCTCCTGTTGCCCCTGCCAGATTTCTACATGTTAATGTTCGTGCTGGTCTATCCATATACAAGTCTCTTGGATTAATACATTTTGAAGCCTTTTCATAATTGGCAATATACTTATCCATACTAGGCGTAAGAAATTTTGCATTTTCAGGTATTTGAATGGCTAATTCTCCAATTGCCTCTCCTACAGTTACTTTGTAATTAAATTTTGAAGGGAAGTGTATTTTATTTTTAGCTCCCATTACAATAACTCTTTCTCTATTTTGAGGGACTCCATAAAATTTGGCGTTCAATAAGCGGAAAGAAGTGTAATATCCTAGTGATTCTAATTTTTCTATGATTTCTTTTAAATACCATTTGTTTTTATAAAGTAATCCTCTAACATTTTCAAAAAGGAAAATTTCAGGCTTAACTTTCTCTACTGCAGAAATGAATATAGGAAATCCATCTCTAGAATCCTCTAAGCCCATTTGTTTGCCTCCGACACTGAATGGTTGGCAAGGTGGCCCTCCAATCACAATATCAGCATTGGGATAGACCGTATCTACACTCAATTCTTCATTATAACATTCACCTATAAGATTCTTATTGTAGGTCTCAGATGCATCAATAAGCTTTTCATAACCAATAGTTTTGAACCCTACTGCCTCGAAACCAAGCGATAAACCTCCGCAGCCTGCAAATAAATCTATTACCGTTTTATTGAGTTTTTTATCAATGTTTGGTTTTAATTCAGTATTTATCTTTTCAAGATACTCCATATTGTAAATTTAAGATTTTCTACTGATTTTTAGCATAGCTCATTAGACATAAAATAATAATAGTTTTTCTGCATAAATTGTTTTATAAAACAACCTATTT
>CAZXYA010000538.1:0-6489 GCA_964644655.1 uncultured Saprospiraceae bacterium
CAAAACTGGTCGTTTTACCCCAGAAATTCTTTTTAGCAGGATACCAAGTAGCTAAGTTTTGAACTTGTAGAATAGGTTTTTGCGTATATATATTTTCTTTTCTAGCAGCAATTTCTGTTGTGTTGATTAAACTTAAACTAGATGCTGTAGTTTTTCCCTGCTCAAACCCTTCAACTGTAGGCAATCTTTTTAAATGTTGATTAAGCGAAGGACGACAAGCTAATAAGCCTTGTGTATAAGGATGTTGTGCCTGATTGAAAATAGCATCGACCGTTCCAGCTTCCACTATGTTTCCTTTTTTCATTACTAAAACTCGGTCTGCAATAGCTCGAATAACGCCTAAATCATGTGAAATAAACAAGATGGATAATTGATAAATGGTCTTTAATTCATTCAACAACTCCAAGATGCTTTTTTGGACGGTAACATCTAAAGCCGTGGTGGGTTCATCTGCAATTAATAGGGTAGGGCGACAAGAAAGTGCCATGGCAATCATAATTCGTTGTTTCTGTCCACCAGAAAGTTGATGCGGATAGGCAGTAAAAATACGTTCTACTTCGGGTAATTTTACCTGCTCAAAAAGTTCAAGTGTAGCCTTTTTAGCTTTGGCAAAAGTTGTTTTTTGATGTAATTGAATTGCTTCGACTACTTGTTGCCCGCAGGTCATTACAGGATTTAACGAAGTCATCGGTTCTTGAAAAATCATGGCAATCTGACTGCCTCTGATTTGTTTTATTTTCTCTTTTTCTAATTTTGTCAGATCAAAAGGTATTGCCTCATCCTTCGATGTCTTAAAATTTATAGAGCCATTGGGCATAGCTGCCACCTTGGGTAATAACTGCATAATAGACAAAGCAGTAATACTTTTACCAGAACCCGATTCCCCGACTATGCCAATGGTTTCTCCTTTTTTGATGGTAAAACTATTGGCATCGACGGCTTTTAAAATCCCATTTTCAGTAGGGAAATGGATAGAAAGATTATTAATTGTTAGGAGATTATCATTCAAATTAAAATATCTTTTAGGTCAAGGGAAAGGGTAGGTAATACTTTGGAAGGAATCAATCCAGTTGCGGATATTTTTTTAGTTAATTTCAGTTTACCTTTTTTATTATTAAAGACTTCAACATATTTTTTTTCAATATTGATAATCCAATATTCTAACACGTTATATTTACCATAAATTTCTTTCTTTTCCTTTTCATCAATTGATTTCGTTCCTCTAGAAGTAATTTCTACAACCAAATCTGGTGCGCCAATAATATGCTTTTGAATAATGGCTTTTCTTGCATTAGAAATGAATAATAAATCTGGTTGGAAGATATTGTCTTTATCAAATTTAACATCAAGTGGGGCAAATCTGACTTCTCCTAAAGGTTCATTTTTTAAAAAAAGACGAAATTCAAAATATAAATTTCCTAATACTTTTTGGTGTCTATCAAATGGCGAGGGCATATGAATTAGTTTTCCTTGGATTAATTGGTAGGGTGCATTTTCTGGGAGTTTAGCATAGTCTTCTTCAGTATAACTACTTGTTTTATTATCAATATGGGTAATTACAGGTTGATTTTTTTCATTTCTAAATAATAATTGACCTTTGATAATTAAAAAAGGGTCATTGCCTAAAATATGGTCAAAATCCGCATTAAAGGTTGGAAGGAAAAGTGGAATATTTTGTTGTTCAATAAGTTTGGTCATAATTTGACTTTTTTCAAAGTTACTATTTTTTTTAAAATAATACTATTAGTGCTGCAAATCAGCCGCTACCTCCATTATTTCATTCATTAACCCACGAATATGCTGCTCTGTAGTCAACAAATTCATCACTGTTAAGCGCAAATAACGCACACCACGAACCTCAGAAGAAGTAATATAAAAATAACCTCTTTGGACAATTTCATTTCGTAAGGCTAATTGAAAATCATTGCTTGTACCAAACTTCGTATATTGAAAACAAAGGATATTGGATTCAGGTATATAAGGGCTATTAAAATCAGGATGTTCGTTGATGATTTGTTGAAAACGTCGTGTTTTTTGGTATAAATTATCAATAAATTGCGTCATGCCTTTTTCGCCTTCTGCGGCTAAAACCCAAAATAATTTAGTGCCAATAGCTGCTTTGGTACATTCCAAGGAATAAGTAATGGTATCCCGTCCAATTTCTTCTTTTTCATGAAAGAGATAGCTGCCTTTTTGCTGGAAAGTCGTGCCTAAAGTTTGGTAATCTTTAAATAAAACGGCTGCACAAAGGGTAGAAGTTTGCATCATCTTATGCGTATCCCAAACAAGCGAATTCGCTCGTTCTACCCCTTTTAAAAAATGACGTTCTGTAGGGGAAACCAAAGCACTTGCACCATGCGCACCATCCACATGATACCATAAGTTATTTTCTTCACAAAAATGCCCAATTTCATCTATTGGATCATACAAACCTGTAGCCGTTGCACAAGCATTGGCGACGACTGCCATCACTCTTTTCCCTTCATCTTTGGCTCTTTGGTAAACAGGTAATAAAGCTTCAGGTTTTAATACTTCCCAATCATTGACGGCTACGGCTAGCATGGCTTTTTTACCCATACCCATAATAGAAATAGCTCTAGCAATAGAATAATGCGCTACTTCTGAGCCTAAAACAACCAAATCATTAGGTGTTCCTTCTATCCACGATTCAGGAGCAATAGCTGCACGGGCTGCTAATAAGGCAGTTAAGTTGGCCGCAGATCCACCATGTGTTAAAATACCACCTCCATTGCCTTGGATTAGTTGACTATTCGATAATTTATCTCCTTTAAACCAACCTACTTTAGCTAACATCCAATTGACGACGACCATTTCTATAGCGATAGCAGAAGGACTCATTTCATAAATGGAGGCTGGGCTGTTAATCACTCCATGAATAAAATCTGCTATACCAGCCGCCACATGAGGCACCGATACTTGATGTCCGATATAATGAGGATGATGTAAATGTTGGGTATTAAGAAGATAAGTATCTAAAAAATCACTAGCAGTTTGGGGAGTAAGTCCACCTGTTTGCATCCACTTTTCTAGCTGCATCAATTCTGCTAAATCTGCGATGGGTACTTGCTGCAATACTTTGACTTTACCCGTTTGACTTTCTGCCAAATATGCCTGTAATTTTTCGACTACAACTGTAGCAACTGCCTTAAATGCTTGTGGATTATTTTTCATGATTTTGGAATAGTATAGTGTAACAAAAGTTATTTATCTCTTTTGCGAGGCTGCATGAGCGAACAATCCCAAAGGGACGGGTTGCCAAATTTTTCTACCAGAAGTCAACTTAAAAATTGACATTACAAAAATTATTATTATTACATAATTACGTCTAACATCCTCCGATTTTTCATCGGAGGATAACTATCAATTTTTCATCTGACGCTCTATTCCATCTGTCTTCTGACAGTCTATGAAATAAATGGTCTGACTGCCGACTTCTAAAATTATTTTCACTTTTTCATCCCATTCGTAGTATAGTTGCTGGGTAAAGGTAAAAAATTAATATTTTAAGCGAGACAATTAGTTTTAAAAGCATATTGAAAGGGGTTGATTTTCATCAAGAAGGGCTATAAAAAATAAATTTAGCAGGATATAGACTTTCAAATGTGAACGGTTTTAAGTATCTTTATCCTTAATAAAACAAAAACAACCTCCCTTTTCCTTAATTTCCCTCCAATTAAGCATCAATTTTTACAATCACAGCAAACACACTACACAACAATGAGGAAACTAGACATTTTATTTGTCCTAACCCTAGGACTGGGGATTACTGTATTTTTACTACTCAATTGGGGATTTACGCTTACCGAAGAAAAGAATCAATTCTATCAAGAAAATCAAACCTTATCTGAACAAGTAGCTGCTTTAGACGAATTGAAAAACGACCTAAAGGAAGAAGTAGACACTTTGGTGAATGCCTATGGTCAGGTAAACAAAGAAAAAGAATATTTAGAAAGATTATTGCGGAAGACTAAGGGGAAATTGAGCAATGAGGAGGACGATTGTGAGGAATTTAGAATAGAATCAGCGTCAGCAATACAATCTTTAAAAGAAAGCATTCAGCGATTATTAGCAGCGAAATCTACATTAGAAACGACCATTAAAGCGACCGAAAAAGCTAATAATGTTTTATTAGACCAAGCAGGAATTGACCGAGCAGTATTTAAAAAAATCATGTACGATTCCGAAAATCAAACCATAGCTTTTAAAGCGTTGCAAAGAGAATTTGCGATGGCCCAGGAAAAACGAGAAGAAGCGGCAAAAGCAAAAGCCGTTAAGCTGATTAAAGTAAAATCGAACCAGCGACCGAAAAATATTGCTAGGAAAACCTTAATAGCTACCTCTTTTAGAACGGAAACAGAAATGAGAAATGGTAAAATTACTGCTAAGGCAAAAAGAGTGAGGCGGGTGGTGGTGAGTTTTGATTTACAAGATGTCCCAAAAGAACAATTTGGAGAACAAGCGTTACATTTAGTCATTAAAGATGGCAAAAAGAAATTATTAGATAAGAATGCACCAACCGTGAAAGTGAAGATTAAAGGGCTTTTACAAGAAGTTAGGGTGATAAAAACGAAGAAAGTTGTATTAGAAAAAGAGCAACGAGTTGTTTTTAAATTTGATGTGCCAAGACGATTGCAGGCAGGTTACCATAAAGTCGAGGTCTATGCGAAGAGTGGGTTGTTAGGGAAGACTAGTTTTCGGGTAGAGTAGGAAAATAAGTGATTGTTAAAATCGTTTGACTGTCCAGAAATAATTTCTCGGTAAAAAATAGCTAACAATTTATTCAATGGTGGGCGACACTTTCAAAGTGTCACCCACCATTGGATATTAATGTTATCGCTTCAAGCTGAAAATAAGCGAAATAACATGGGAGTAAGTTTGATTGCGCTGTTCGCCAACATCGGTGAAAGCGTAATCAATCTTAAACTGCTGAATCTTTAAACCAACACCTAAATTAGGCTGAATAGTTAAGAAGTCCCGAGTATCAAAATTGCTTTCCCGTTGAAAATTATTAGCTCCTAATCGAAAGAAAACTAAATCTTTAAAATCTAATTCCATTCCAACTGCTAGGTCTAAACTGATGGGGTCGGCACTAATGAGGGTATTTCGCTGCCCGTCGGTTGTAGCAATCCAATCCATTTCTGCCAACAAATTCCAATTATCGTTCAACTTAAAAGGACGAGCAACACCAAGCGTTATTTGTGGGTTCGTTTTTTCAACAGAATTAATCGGCAAATCATTGCCAGTAAGTGATAGTGTTGCCTTTTCAGCATCAGACAAGCTAAAAGACCAAGCATTAAAGGTATTCGTAGCATCTTTAACCACAACACCAAAGCGCCATTTTTTTCCAAAATATAAGAGCGCAGCATCTAAACCAAAGCCCCAAGAAGTAGCAAAAGGACCAATTTGTCGATAAACAACCTTGACATTTCCACCGACATATAAATTTCCTTTTTTTGTTTTTAATCGCTGAGCATAGCTCCCTAAAAAGGCATAGTCAGCGGCTGAAAAAGGGACAATATTATCAAAGTTAATCGTACCATCTGCTTCAAAAAGGCTTAAGGTATTGGGTATATCATCAATACCAAATCGAATGACAGATAGCCCAAATTTGCTACCTTTTTTAGATAAAGGTAAAACAGCTCCTAAATAATCGAACTTTGCGACCCCTGCGAATTGTTCCGTATGCATAGCTCCGAACTGGGGACCATCTAATTCTAATGCACCTAAAGCAGCAGGATTCCAAAAACTAGCAAAAACGGAGTTCGTACTGGCGACCGTCGCATTTCCCATCCCTCTAGCTCTCGCACCAATACCAATTGATAGAAATTCGTTGGAGTATTTTTGACTATAGGTTTCAACCAACCCAATACAGGATAGTATAAATAGGAGGAAGTATCTAGTATATTTCATTAAATGCAGTAGGTTTATACAATTTAGTTTCTTTATTATAAAAGCAGCTTTTCTTCTACCTTACTAAAATGAACATTACCGCCCTTCGCTGCTACCGACTAAAGTTTCCCTTCGGCGGTACAAGTTTCGCAGCTCGGGCGTACAAGGGAGATTGAGGGTGAAACGGATTTTTTTCGAGCATTATGCTCGAAAAAAATCCGTTTCACCTTCGAAACTCCCCCTGTTTTCGCCGCTGTGCGGCGAAAACACTGAAATAATTTTAGTAGGGTAGAGTAAGCAGCTTTGCTAGAGTATAATACTTGGAAAATAATTGACCAAATATTAGCATTAAAACGAAAATAGCAAAGGCTTATTGAGAATGAACTGTCTTTAACACCACAAATAAAAGAAAAAAATTACAGGATGAACGAAAAAATAGTCCTCTAGGACTATTTTTTGAAGAGAACCGCACGCAGTTGGGAGGGTTAAAAGACATTAGTGGACAATAAATTCATTGGCAACTAACTACTATTAGAGCGTCAGGTTAAAAATTGATATTGTTTATATTATTAATGCATC
>CAZXYA010000539.1:0-6480 GCA_964644655.1 uncultured Saprospiraceae bacterium
AATTGGGATTGACTTTGGAGCAATAGCACAACTATTTAAAACTAGAATGTCGCTCTTTAATTCTTCCCAACTAAGTAGGCTCAGTAGGTCTATAAATCCCTCAAATACGGTAACTGAATTAAAGCCCCGTTTGATGGTCGTTAGGTGCTTTGTTCCATAGCAACCTTTAAAATATTTGTTGCGGATTTCAAAGCCTCCTAAATCGTTTTGGAAGGCTAGACCAAAGTAATTTTTCTTGTTCTGTAAGTAGTAAATTTCACCTACCAAACCAGTTAATTTATTCGGCTGCAAATTGCGCTCCTTCATGTAATTTAGTAAGGCGTTATTTTGGACTTTATCCACCGTTTTCTTTAGCTGTATTTCTACTTTAGGCAATTTTAAAATAATGCTACTTACCTCAATAGGGTAGGACTGTTTATTTAGCCGTTGGATGGCTTCTTTAAAATCTACGTTCCAAATTCTTTGCGCCAATTCTATAATGTCGCCACCTTCACCGCTTCCAAAATCTTTCCATAGATTTCTTTTAGTCCATACTGAAAAACTAGCGGTTTTCTCGGCTCTAAATGGAGAATCAAAAAAAATATTTGCTGTGGTGGTGCTTTTTATCGAATATCCGATATTTACCATAAATGATGCTATAGGAATTGTTCGTATTTTATCTAAATTGATGGTCATTTTTAAGGATTTTTCAAGGAAAAGAAAAAGACAAATTCAAGTCCGTTTTTTTCTTTTCCGTGATTGTATTGTTGGTTTTCCGAGAATTAGTTTTCAAAACGGGTTCTGCCAAGGTTGAAAATATTTGTAACATTGAAACATTTTAGATTTTTCTGTTATAAATAACTGTAATTCAATACTTTAAGTCCGTAAATTTTTGTTACAAACTTGGTCTAAGTTTGTAACATTTAGCTAAAAAATTGTTACAAATGTTTCAAATTGTTACAAAATGTTACAAACTTTTTTCGTTATAATTAATTGTATTTCAGTTAGTTACAAAGGTTTTTAAAATTGTTACAAATGTTTCAAGGTTTACAGTTGGAAGTGCTGAGGAAAACTAATTCTTTCATTTTTTAGTCGTTTTTACTGTAAATCCGATACAAAAATTTCTTTATTAAAAACGTATGGACGACCTAATTTAGAAACCATTGTTACTTCTTGTATTATTTCGGACTTACCTGTATTTTCGACACTTACAATTTTCCCGTTATTATCTTTTTCTTCGGCATACATCGTCTTTTTTTCCTCTTTGCCGAACTTCCAATATTTATACCTCTTGGTGTTCTCACATTTATCCATTTCAAAATAATCGGTTAATATTTCCCTTATCCAAGGTTTGTCTTTCTTGCCATTAAAGAACTCGTTATTTATATCAGTCAACGACATTCTAATTTCTCCTTGAACCTCATTTTCTTTAATATCCAAAAACATTTCTTTAAGGCATTCTCTTAAATGTGCTACGTCTCTCGGTTCGTTTACCTTCACCGTTTCGGTGAGCGCATCCGTCCGAATCCAGTTAACGTTAAAGTGCATTCTAGTCTCTCTTTTTGTCTTTAATTCTCTGTTCTTTAGGTAGTCTAAAAAGGCGGGAATTTCACTTTCTAATTTTTCGATAAAAAGCGGGTCGTCATGCTTTAATCTTGGTACTTCATTTATCCAAAATCTAACAGAATTTTTGTCAACATAGACCATTCTTTTATTATTGGAAGTGAAGATAAATTTACCAAAAAATGGTATCTCATAGTGAGCCGTACCTTTAGGATTTACGAGTATATATTTACTGGTTGAAAGGTCTTTTATTTTCTCTGCTTGTGGCTTTCTATCTAATAGCGTTTCATCACACCAAATCATTAATTTGTCTGCGAATATTTCGTTAAATTCAGAATCAAAAGCTTTGTTTCCCACCTTTACGGCATTAGTACCTAAAATTGTTTTTAAGAATTGCGGAAAGGTTGATTTACCCGTTTCCCGTTCAACAGAAAATAATATTAAGATGGGCAATGGATGGGTAGGCTCTGTAATTAATATTTGAATGTAATCTAGGGCAATCTCATAACGCTTTAAGGTCAGCCCATTATGAGTAATTTTCTTTTCTCCAAAAACGTGCTTAACCATTGATAGGACGTTTTCAATACTTCCCTTCTTTGGTTTATAAGCAATTTCTGAATAGCGGTTATAATAGCCCCGTTGTGTCTCTTTATAATTAAAATTATCTGGCACATTGGCAAAACCTATGTAGTGATAGGGCTTGATATAATCAACAAAATTATCACCATGTAATATTTGCAATGTTCCTTTTTTCCTTCTGACTAGGCTCTTACCATTGACATTACCTTTAGCATCTAAACTTTCCTGCCGTTTGTAAAAATCATCGCCAATAAATAGGGTGTTGATAGCCCAATCAGGAAGCTTTAGTAGTACCTTTTCCTTTTCTTCATTCCATCCCCAAACTTGACCTTTGAACATAAAATCTTTATCCGCTATAATTTCCTTGTGGATGGCGTAGAAATACCCTGCATTATTGAGTCCAAAAAAATCTTTAATTCCTGCAAACTTGCTGCTGATATTCTTTTTAATAAAGAAAAAGGGCTTTCGCTGATTGGTGTGTTTAATTTCCGCTAGAACGTCTTTTAATTTACCTTCATCCTTGGCAGTACAAAGTAAATCTTTGAGTGTAAAAACGTCTTCTTGTAGCGAATTTTGAGCAATAGCATAAAAGAAAAAATCCAACTCGCTGCCTAAATTGGGAATAGCCTTTATTTTATCGGTCAACTCAACTAACCAGTTGTATTTATCAAATATAGATTTGGAAATATCTTTGCCTTTTACTAATAAACTGCCGTCAATATCTCTACAATCGGCATTCATTACATAAACCAGTTTTTGCACCTTAAAGTGGCTAATAATCTCTATTAGCTTGTTTTCCTCCGCTTCTGTTAAGTCGATGGAATTAAACCCAATTAAATCAATGTGTTGAGTAGGATTTATAAGGCTTTCCTCGTTCCCTTGAACTAGATATAATATTTTAATTTCCCCGTCTTTATCTTGAACTTTTTGGGGAATGTATAGGTTCTTCATATTCATAAACATTACAATTTTATTAGGCAGGATTGCCCATTCATTTACTGCTAAATTGTTCTGGTAAGATTGTTTTAAAAGAAGTGTCTTATTGAATCGAAAGAATGCTACTCAATAGTTTCGAGTAGCATTCTTTTATATTTTATTCTGGCGCATATTCGAGATAAGCAGACAGGTCTATTTTATTCTCTATTGCAAAGGCTCTCAAAAATGCCCGTCTTAGTTCTAACATGACCACTACAACTCTTTCTAGTGAGCCGTCATTTGCTACCGATAACTCATGTAACATCAAATCAATATAGCCACAAAATTCAAGCGGGCCCGCATCCACATGAGCCAAACCATAAAAGTATTTATCTAATGATTGGTGAGCGCCAATCTCCCATCCTTCTAATAATCCGTGCATTGATATAGCATAATCTACCACCTCACCAACTCTATAAAATAATCCATCCTCTGGTTTAATCCCCTTTAGATAAGCATACATATTTTGTAAATGCTTTAATTCTGTGTGTACCTCTAAAAAGGTATACTTCCTTAGAAGTGGTAAGAATGGTTTTACATAGGTTTCTTTGACATTTACTAATTTGGAAAGGTTCGGGTATATTATTGTATTTTCCTGTACTTTTGTAGGGTTCATTTCTTAATGATTTGAGTTGTGAATAAAATGCCTTGGTTCATCGTCAAAATTTTCCAAGGTGTTTAAAACATAAGCGAATAGTAGTTTACAGACTCTATTCGCTTTTTTTAGTTTGGTTTATTTGATTTATCATGCTGCGGCTTTTTCGGTTTTACCTCCCTCCATTGCTGCAATAATTTGGCTTTCCTTAAAATAGATTTTTCCTAGAAGTCGGTATTCTTTAATAACTCCTTCTCTTACTAATCTATCTCTAAAACTTCGACCTATTTTGTATTTTTTACATAGGTCAATTGCTGGCTGATAATCGGGCTTATTTTCATAGACCATATTTTCTACCAGCTTTAAGCGATTGGAAAAATTTTCAGCTTGTTGTGTTCCTTCAATCATAATTGATACATTTTTATTGTTAGATAATAAATCACTCATTTTGTTTTGAGTGTCTTTTAGTGCTTTGTTGATGCAAATATAGACTTAAAATAGAAATAATAAAATTTTATGTCTATTTTTTTGACAAAAAAATTATCCCCCGAAAGTATCATTTGTGCCTGTATCTAATATTGCTATATACTTTTCTTTATTCTCTTTGATATAGGAAAAGTCCAATATTAGTAACTCTAAATCAGTAGGAATATTCATCTTATTAATCTGACTCATATCAAAATCATTCAACCTTTCTATAAAATTTAACTTTTCATTCTCTATTATCCATTCATAATAACCAGTCTTTGGCATTAATATTTCTACAAGCCAATAAGCGGTTAGTATTAGATTGATTCTTTCTGAAAAGTGTTTTCTAAAATTTCTGTCTAACCCACAAACATAATTATAAATGTAATGCACATCACGCCCATTTTTCTCTATAAACATATACTGATTGTACGTAACATAGTCTTTTAAAAAATCTTCAAATTCTACTTGTACGAATGAATTAACATCCTCTGTAGAGACAGATAAGTACGAATAAATTTTTCTAGAGATACCCACTAAGGTAAACTGAATATTCCGTTCTATTTCAAATCGAATTATATTCTCTAAAACATCTTTTTTGAAAACACTAGCATCTTTATGGAAAAAATTTCCTTTCAGCCCATTATTCAATTTTTCTATTTCTAATTCGTCTGTATAAATTAATCTATCTACAGATTTAGCAGCAAACCTTGAAGTTCTTTTATCATAAATTATTTGTATATAAATGGGGTATGTTATTTTATCACCATTTTCTGTTTTTTCAACATTGGGTTTCAACTTAGTATTTAAATAATACCGCACAGATATTTTTTTATTATTCATATCACCAGTCTATTTTATCTAACTCATTATCAATTAATTGCCTACTTAAATTCACATAAATTTGAGTAGTGTCAATCTTGGAATGCCCCATTAATTCTTTTAAAACAAATGGGCTTACCTTGGTGGCCATGTGTGCGCCAAATGTGTGCCTAGCATTATGTGAACCTATTTGTTTTTTAACCTTTGCCCGTTCCATTAATACCTTTAATATTCGGTTAAAATATTGGTTGGTAAATCCCTTCAGAAAAGGACGGCTATCATAGAAAGGATGGTTATTAAATTGCTTCTTGTGCTGCTCTAAATAGCTATAAATAATCTTTTCGGGCTTGGTCGGCGCTCCCTTCCCTTCAGGGAATAATTTAAAGATAGAGATACCCAAATTCTTATCAGATTTCTGCATATTTATTTTCAACTCCAATCCTCTATCCAGTTTAACAAAGTGCGTCTTTGATAGCTTAGAAAGGTCTGAAAATCGAATGCCCGTATAAACACTAAATAGAAAAAAATCCCTTACCAGTTTTAGACTTTCTTCGTATGGTTCAAAGGTCAATTGCTCAATTCTGGCTATCTCTCCACCTGTTAAAAAAGTTCGTGGCTTAGATTTTCCTCGATCATATTTAAAACCGATATAAGGGTTTTTATTCTCCTTGAGATAATTCTTTAAAATTGCCCGTTTGACATAAAATTTAATGATTTTATGATGCTTGGCAATGGTCGTTTTTCCTAACTTAACCTTGTAAAGATAGTTGTGAAAATCGGTTATAAAAGAATAGGTTAATTGTCTAAATAAAATCTTCGCTCGATATTCTTTTAAATAGTTCAAAGTCGCCCTTCTGGATACTCTGGTAGATTCTTTTATAGTGGAGTCGTTTTCTAGTTCATCCTCAAAGAAGGCTAAGAAGCAAGGAAAACGCTTTATTTTGGTATAGTTTAACCAATCATCCAACGTACAAAAGCCTTTCTCCCCTATCACATCGGTTTGAATGGCTTTAAATTCGCTAATCTTATCTTGAATCTGTTTGTTGTGAATATCTTCGTTAGGATGGTTCTTTATTTCTAATCTTCGCTTATCCCATTGGTTGGGCTTCACATATAAGTGTGTGGAAAAATACTTGGAGCGTCCGTCTTGATAGGCTTTAACGGTAATCAATGCTTCACCGTTTTTATTAAGTTCTTTTTTTAAATTGAATATAGGTGCAAAGGTTATCTTTTTCATTTTACTTGCTTTTGTGACATGAATAAATCTTTCATAAGCACTAAAAGACAAATCAGTAATAAAACGAGTAAATAAAACTAACTAAATGCACCGTATTGATAAAAAAGGGATAAGACTATTTTAGTAGTATAAACCTTTAAAAACCAATACATTCAAAGAACGAATACAAACAAAAAGAGACATCCAAAGGATGTCTCTTAGCGGTCCGGACGGGACTCGAACCCGCGACCCCCTGCGTGACAGGCAGGTATTCTAACCAACT
>CAZXYA010000540.1:0-6480 GCA_964644655.1 uncultured Saprospiraceae bacterium
CAATTTAGAAACCTTTATCGTAAAAGTTCAAGACCCTTTATTTCGGCCTATAAAAGCAGCCTATAAAATGGAGGGCCCCACCGCATATATCAAATTTACACCATTTTAGAGCGGTCCGACTCTGTTCAAATAGCAATGGAACAGGCCGCAGATAAATTAATTGAAATAGGAAAAATAATGCTAAAGGAACTTTGAAAAAATAAATTTACTAATTTTGAAATATGAGCCCGTACGGGTAGGGCGTACAAAATTCGGAGGTAAAGTTGCGTCGTTTTTAAGCTCCAACGGAGCGAAATATTATAACCTAGGGTGTAGCCCTAGGAAAAGGCTAATACCATTACTTCAAAGCGCTGAAAGTGCGATATAAATGACGAATAATTAGCTTTTATGTCGCCCACTTCGGGGCTTAGAAAACAGCTTCGTTTAACCACCTAGGGCTTTGCCCTAGGTTAATATATGTCGTCTCGTTGAGGCTGAAAAACGAACGCAATTTTTTTGCGACATTCAGTACAACCTAATCCGTACGGGTGAACCTCAAAGAGGATGGGCTGCTTTTCAATGGGTTGAAAATCTATGGAAAAAAAACTATAGCTATCGGGGCAATTCAAAATTCTTCTAGTAAATTTATTTTTTCAATAATATAAAGATAAATTACGCAATTCTATTTTTACAAAATGACTATGACAATCAATTCAAAAACTATAGGACTATTTCTTGGCCCACTTGCCTTCATTTTTACCTTACTTTTATTCAATCCATCTGATTTAAATCCTGAGGCGAAGGCGGTATTAGCTTGTACGCTTTGGATTGCCATTTGGTGGATAACCGAAGCAATCCCTATTGCGGTGACCGCTTTATTACCCATTATTTTATTTCCATTAACAGGTGGACTTGGTTTATCAGAGACAACTGCTTCCTTTGGACATAAGTATGTGTTTTTATATGTCGGTGGATTTATCATTGCGATAGCTATTGAAAAATGGAATTTACATAAACGAATAGCCCTTAATATTATCAATTTTATTGGAACCAATGTGGTGAATATCATATTAGGTTTTATGGTCGCTACAGCTTTTATGTCGATGTGGATTTCCAATACGGCGACTTCGGTGATGATGCTACCGATTGGTATGGCGATAGTGGCGCAATTAAGAGATAATCCAGATACCGTAGAAGATGAAAATTTGATTTTTGGCAAAGCCTTGATGTTAGCCATAGCTTATAGTGCTTCCATTGGTGGTGTGAGTACTTTGATTGGAACTCCCCCTAACTTGGTATTAGCAGGTGTGGTCGAAGAAACTTTTGGCTATGAAATTACTTTTGCCCAATGGTTTAAATTTGGCTTTCCTATTTCGGTGGTATTATTATTTATTTGCTGGAAATATTTGACCAGTTTTGCTTTTAAATTTAAGCAGAAGACCTTTCCTGGTGGGCGCGCAGAAATCAAAAAGCAATTAACCGCATTAGGGAATATTAGTTATGAAGAAAAATTGGTGGCTGCTGTTTTTGCTTTAACGGCATTTGCATGGATTACTCGTTCCTATTTATTAAAACCCTTAATTCCTGCGATTGATGATACCATTATTGCGATGATGAGTGCGATTATTATCTTTTTATTACCGACTAAAAATAAAGAAAGACGCTTATTAAATTGGGAAGAAGCAGTCAAATTACCTTGGGGAATTTTATTATTATTTGGTGGCGGAATGGCTTTAGCCGCAGGTTTTAAGGATAGTGGATTGGCGCTATGGATAGGCTCTCAAATGACTTTATTGGAAGGGGTAGCCTTACTTTTACTAGTCTTTATTTTAATTGCTTCCGTCAACTTTTTAACAGAAATAACCTCCAACTTGGCAACAACAGCTATGTTGCTACCTATCTTATATCCAATGGCAAAGACCATTGATGTCCATCCATTTATTTTGATGGTTTCAGCTACGGTTGCCGCTTCTTGTGCTTTTATGCTGCCTGTGGCGACACCGCCTAATGCCGTAGTCTTTGGTTCTGGTTATTTACGGATTCCCGATATGGTCAAAACAGGCATTTGGATGAACCTTATATCCATTATTTTATTGACGCTTTTTGTCTATTTTTTACTGCCCTTATTATGGGGATTTGATCCGCAGATTTACATAGAAAATTTACATAACTAATTGATTAATAATTTAATATATTTAAAATTAATATCCTAAAAAATAAATATATTTCTTTTTTATGCTGTTGTTTTTTATTAAATTTAGACTACATTTTATAAGTTTCTCTCTACTTAATCCTAGGTGTGACTTGTTGAAATGTTCTAATAATTCATTATTTATTCTGATTATCAATATATAATACATAAGATAAATTTTGAATAATTGATAAAAACTTAAACTACTCAACAAACAACAGCACGTTTATGGAACAGCACGTCCTTAAGGCATCTGAAGTCAATGCTATCCTAAAAAATCATGTCCAAAAAAAAATGATTAGACCATTTCTAATTTTTTTGATGGATATTTCTATCTATTTACTACTGTTTTATGCCCTCATCCAAACAAATTATATCGGATTAAAAATACTCTATAGTATTTTAATGGGTGTTATGACAGGCATTTTATTTATCGTCGCCCATGATAGTTGTCATGGTAGTTTTACCAAAAGTAAGTTTGTGAATGGCTTGATTGGTAGAATTGCTTTTCTTCCTTCTTTACACAGCTTTTCTTTATGGGCATTAGGGCATAATAAAACACATCATGCTTTTACTAATCATAAGGAAAAAGATTATGTCTACACCCCACTTTCTCCTGAAGAATACAAGGCATTAAGCTCCTTTAATCAATTTAAATACAGAGTCTATCGTCATTCTCTAGGACATGGATTATATTACTCGCATAATATTTGGTTATCCAAACTAATCATCCCCTTTAAAAATATTCCGCATATTGAAAAAGAAAATAAGACCGTTCTTTGGCTGGATACTTTGTTAGTACTTGGATATTTAGGATTTTTAATCGGATTATCTATTTACCTTGCTCATGGAGATACCACTTTACTAGCCATTAATATCTTTACTATTGTTCTTTTACCTGTATGGACTTGGAATTGGGTTATTGGTTTTTTAATTCTCCAGCATCATACTAATGAACATACTCGTTGGTATAATAAAGAAGAGGAATGGCATTTTTGGGAAGTGCAGATGGAAGATACGGTACGGGTAAAGTTTCCTCAACCTATTAATTTTTTAATGCATAATATTATGGAGCATACTGCACATCATAGCAATATGCAAATTCCGATGTATAATTTGAGACAGGCTCAAGAAGATATGGAAAAACACTTTCAAGGAAGAGTTAATATTGTGGAATGGACGCCTAAATTTTATGTCGATTCTATGAAGGCTTGTAAATTATACGATTATGAAAATCATAAATGGCTGAAATTTTCTGATATTTAGTCATTAAAAAATCTTAAATCATAGCTCATACATCTTACCTGTCGGCAGGCAGGAATCATAAATCTGTCCCGTAAAAACTAGATAGATTTATGATGTATGATTTGCTCACTCAAAAACTAGAGGGGCTTTATCCCCAATTCTGAACAGTCTAGTATAGCATTTTTAGATCTGGAAACCTTGTTTTAAACCTGCATAAGCTTAATTTTTAGACCATCTTTATAATCTAATAGAATACGACTATTTTCTATCTCCGAATGATCCAATAGCCAATTAGCCATAGGATTGACCAAGGTATTTTCGATGGCTCTTTGTAAGGGTCTAGCACCATATTTTGCATCAAAACCAATACTTACTAAATAGTCAATTAAGGCATCTGAAAATTGTAAATGCAATTTTCGTTTGACAAAACCTTCCCGCTTTTTAAGGCTAGTTAATTCTTTTAGAGTTATCTTTTTAATATCTGATTTATTCAAAGGATTAAAAAAGACCAAACCATCAATTCGATTCACAAATTCGGGACGGAAGAAGCTTGAAATGGCGGATAAATAAGCGCTTTCGTCCGAAGAAGTTTCACCAAAGCCAATGGATTGCCGACTAGAAGCACCTAGGTTAGTGGTCATGATAATAATGGTATTTTTAAAACTGGTGACTCTGCCAAAAGCATCCACCAACATGCCTTCATCTAAAACAGTTAATAAGGCATCAAAAATAGAGGCATCTGCTTTTTCAACCTCATCTAAAAGCAAGACCGAAAAAGGTTTCTCTCTGACTAATTGTACCAATTTACCCACTTCTTTTCCAGAACCGATAAAACGGTGAATCATACCGGGATGCTGAAATTCACTCATATCAATCCGAATCAAGGGAGATTGTTTTTGTCCTTTTCCAAAAAAATAATCTGCTAAAGCTTTGGCACTAGCTGTTTTTCCGACCCCAGTTGGCCCAGCAAATAGTAATGTTTGAATGGGTTTATAAGGATTATTTAAGCCTGCCTTAAAGATTTTGACGACCGAAATCATTTTATCAACAGCAGATTGTTGACCCACTATATTTTTGTTGAAATGATTTTTTAAATCAACTTGATCAAGTAGTAATTCGTCTTTCAAGAATAATTCTGGCAATCCCGTTTGTTGAATAAAATTTTCGATTACCTTAGTTTTGGTAATCTTTTTTTCTTGATTGATTTGCGCCAGACTAATGCATTTTCCAAGAAAATTTACAGCTTTCCCTGGGAAACTTTCATAAGGATAATAGCGCACTAATAATCGATAAATTAAACTAATAGCATTTTCTGGAATCGTGATTTTTAAATTTTTGGCGCTGTATTCTGCAAACTGATATAGAATGGAATGTATTTTAGTTTCCGATAATTCTTTAATCGTAATAATTTGAAAATTTTCTACAAATCCAGGAAGAAACCGACGCATACTTTCTAATTCTTGTGGTGTGATTTCTCCAATAATTTGTAAATCTCCTTGTTGTAAAAAAGCCAATAAAAAAGCGGCGACACTATCTTCTGGCCCTTGCCCACCAATCCGAATCAATTGAATTAAATCTTGTACCCAAAGTATACCGTTAACTAATTTTAATTCTGCTACCAAGGCTTCACAAGTCTCTTGCCATTCTCCTAAATATTTGGAAGAAGCGGTAATTCGCTGAGACATAATTCGCCAAAAAGAAGCCTCTAATTGCCCCTTTCTAACTTGATTGCCCATACGCTTGAAAACCTGTTTTAAAACAGCACTTTTGCCTACGCCATGATTTCCGACAATAATAATATTGGCATTTTGTTGAATTAATTTATCGGCAATTTCTTCGACAAAATGGGTTAATTCCCAAGCTGCATCAGGTAAGGTTGCCGAATTTTTAGTAATGGACTTTGGATAGGGATACTCTTCTGCTAATCGACTTAATACCTTAGTTTTTGGGCGAACGTCCGCTCCCCAATTATAATTAAAAGTACGGTTGGTTTTTATTTTTAAAACAATGGTGTCTAATAATGGTTTACCGTATAACATCATTCGATGTAATTGTTCTGGTGGCATTCGATTCAAGGCGTTTTTACAAAAATGAGTCGCTAAGGCTTTGAATTGTTTGGCTTCATAATAAAAAAAGCGTTCATCTAATAAAGGTAAGTAACATTCAAAATACCCCTGTTGATTTTCACCATATACGCAAGGAATAGGAATTCTTAAATCTTTAACCATTGGGTACCTACCTTGATTGGTCTGATAGGTTGGTCGAACGGGAATTTCTATTATTTTTAGTTTTGGTTCAAGGATATTAACAATCCAATAGTCATCAAATTTTTTATATTGTTGATTGATATAATTATATAACCCCGTTTTTAATGCCGAAATATCTTTTTCTACCAATTGATAATCTGTGCCTATCAGTATTCCTAAGGTTGCCTGTTCGTTTAATTGGTAATATAAAATGGGATAGGTGATTTTTTCCATGATCTTGGTTATCAGTTATCGGTTGTCGGTTATCAGTTGTTGATTAAATGAAAGGATATCGGACAACCGTTTTATGAAAATGAATGGATTATTAGAAATATAAGGGAGCAGGTAATAAATAAGATACCCAAAGTGACAGATTTATTTTGGTCTTATTCAAGGCGCTAAAAACATGAGCGAATGACAGTTCGTGAACCGCAAAGGACGGGCTGCTGCCTCTGCATAATGAGCCTGCCTGCTGGCAGGTATTTTAGCAACATGAGCTAAAAGAGGAAGATTCGGGGAATCTTTTTCTTTTAGTGAACCGCTTGCGGATGGGCAAGCTTTTAAGGGCAAAAGAAAGCTATCAGATGGGTAAGTTATATTTTACCTGTTCCCTAAATATCAAAATATCTAAAAATAGTTGGCTTAAAGGTAGCGAAGTATTCTAAAAAAGACTTTATTTGCATCAAACAATTTGCAAACTAAAATAATTCCGAATTAATCCTTTAATTTTGAATGCTAATTTTAGATTGTATCTACCAAAAATTCAAATCTACCAAAAACACCTTGAAGAAGGAAAAGTATGCTTAGTAGAAGGAATAT
>CAZXYA010000541.1:0-6448 GCA_964644655.1 uncultured Saprospiraceae bacterium
GCAGTAAAGCCCTGATTTTCAATACCTAAATTTTGCAAAAACACAGTTATTTGAATAGTCTTCCTAACTGATTTTAGTCTCTTTTCTCTGCTCTCTAATCTCTACTCTTCATTGTCCGCAATTTGAGTCACTTAATTAAATTTATCATGAAAATCGCACTTATTACTGGAGGTTCTAGTGGTATTGGTTTATCTATGACCAAACGTTTTATCCAAAATGGATATGCTATCCGTTGGGTATCCTTATTTGAAAAGGAAGTCCTGTCTGCCAAAAAGGAATTACTAGTAGAATTTCCAGAAGCCTCTATAGATTATCTCCTACAAGATTTATCTCTACCTAATGCTGCCCAGAAAACATATAATTGGGTAAAATCTAAGAACTGGACCATAGATGTTTTAATCAATAATGCAGGTTTTGCCACATATGGGTACGGTACTTACATTGATATGGAAAAGGAGGTAAACATGATTGAGTTAAATGTTTTAAATCTATACAAGATGACTCGCTTCTTTTTAAAAGATATGATGTTAAACAATGTAGGTACTATTATTAATATCAGTTCTAATACATCCTTCCAACCTGTACCTAAAATGGCAGCTTATGCCGCTACAAAAGCCTTTGTGGCTCACTACAGCCAAGCCTTGAGTGAGGAGTTGAAAGAGTTGAATTCTAAGGTTAAGGTAATCACCGTTTGCCCAGCAGCTATCAAGGATACTAAATTCAAAGTGGCAGCAAAAATGGAAAAGGTGAAAACCTTTGAAGGTTTAGCCGCTACTACTAGAGAAGAGGTCGCAGGGGATGTTTGGAAAGCCTTCAAAAATGGGAAAGATTATATTATGACAGGGGCAAAATTGCGTCGAATTCATCCCCTCACCAAGATACTTCCCAAGTCCATAATGAGTTGGTTAATGAGGCAAGAATTATCCGAAACGAACTAGTGTTAAATTTATATTATACTTCATCAGGCTAAGATTTAAACTTTTTGAGGGAATCTTTTGTCCCTGTACTTCAGCTATTTTTAGCCTAATAACAAAGGCTATTAGCCGAAAAATAGCTTTGTACAGGGACAAAATATCCTCCTCAAAATTGTTCAACTCCTAACCTGATGAAGTATACTAAGAAAAATTGGCCTGTACCCAATGTTATAAATTTCCGCCATATCCTGCGGGTTTTCAGGCATTTCGATGAGCCGTTCAGCAAGTGTAGAATAGGAACCTAGAGGAAGTCAAATGTAGGAAAATTGGAGCGTGTTCCTATTTTTTCTATTCTACCTTTCATCAATTTTTTGAGATCAAAGTCTAATTTGGTTTCTTCCCAACTGAATTTTCCCCATTTTTTCTAATTGCTTTAACAGCCTCGAAATTGCTTCTCTGGAAGCATTTAAATCGTTTGCAATTTCTTGGTGAGTAGTTTGAATGATTTTTGATTGTGTGACAACAGATTTTTTTTGTAAATACTCCCAAAGTCGCTTATCCATTTGATTAAAAGCAATACTGTCAATAACCTTTACCAGGTCCAACATTCGGTGGTCATAAGAAAGCATGACAAAGTTTTTCCAACTTTGGAATCGACGCATCCATTCATCCATATACCGAATAGGTATGCCGATAATAGTCGAGTCTTCTTCTGCCACCGTTCGAATGATGCTTTTTTTGTTCATCATACAACAAGTGAAGGACATGGAGCAAGATTCGCCCGATTTCAAAAAGTAAAGCAGAAGATCCTTTCCTTCTTCATTTTCTCGCACAACTCTGATACTACCTTTGATGAGTAAAGGTACTAATTTGATGTATTGTCCAAAATCCATAATCGTTTCATTGGCTTCGAAATGATAGACTTTTCCGATTTGAGCAATTTCTTCCTGCAATTGTTTTTCTGCTAATTGTGGGAAATGCTGTCGGACTAATTGAAGAATGGTATCATCCATAATGTTACTTTAATAGGACAGTTTGGTTCGCAAAACACCAAATTCCCCTCCAAACCAATGTAATAATAAACATGACAAAGGTAAGCATCACACCTGAAACTGCCCAATGCCAAGGTTGGCTATATAGGATTTTCTTATAAAAACTTCTAAGCTAGACGTTCCTAACAGATTTTGTCGTATTACTTGTGTTTTAAATAGTTGAATCAATAGTTTGGTTAATCACAGTTTCCAAATGATAGGCTGATACCATGCCCGATTGCCTCCATTTTAGGTTTCCATTTTGAAAAATCAGAAAAGTCGGAATGGCTTGAATGCCGTAGTGTTCTGCCACCGTGGGGTTTTTATTCACATTGATTTTAATAATTCGTGCTTTCTTTCCCATTTTTTGAGCAACCTCTTGTAAAATAGAGTTCATGGCTTTGCATGGTCCACACCAATCGGCATAAAAATCAATCAGTACGGGCTTGTCATCATTGATTAAATCCTTAAATGCTGCTTTCTTTTTCATTTGTCTACTTTAAATAACGGCTGCAACTGCCCTGTCAATCACTTCTTGCGCCATTTTGGTCGGACAAGAAAATTCAGTTTTTAGTACATCCATTTTTTCAATAGCTCCCCAACCGCCTGCAATATCTATCAAATTTTCAAAACCTCTCGCTTTCAAAATGGACGTAGCAATTATTGAGCGATAACCGCCTGCACAATGCAAATGATACGTTTCTTGGCGGTCAAGTCGGCTCATATTTTGGTTGATATAATCCAATGGAAAATTGGTGGCTTCTTCCAAATGTTGTGCTAAAAATTCGGTAGGTTTTCGGACATCCAAAGTATTCTTAACTGAACCTGAATTTAATTTTTTGGTAAAATCTTCGGCTGAAATAGATTCAATTTGGTCAATGTCTTTGCCTGCTGACTTCCATGCCCCAATGCCACCTTCCAAATATCCTAAAGTATTGTCATATCCCACTCTTGCCAATCTGGTAACTGCCTCTTTTTCTTTCCCTTTAGGTGCAACCAAAAGAATCGGCTGCTGAATATCTGTAATCAAAGCACCAACCCATGGAGCAAAGCTGCCATTCAAACCAATAAAAATGGAATTGGGAATAAAACCTTTTGCAAATTCTTGTTGGGTTCGTACATCCAAAACAAGGGCTTCCTGTTCTTCTGCTAAAGCCTCAAATTCGGTAGGTTGTAACGGGATAGCCCCTTTTTTCAAAACCTTTTCAAAACTGCCATACCCCGACTTATTCATCATGGCATTTTTCGCAAAATATTGAGGTGCTGGTGTTAAGCCCGAAGTGACTTCTTTGATAAATTCAGCTTTATTCATATCGATACGAAGGGCGTAATTGGACTTTTTTTGGTCGCCCAAATAGCCATAAGTTTCTTTGCTCAAATTTTTGCCGCAAGCAGAACCTGCTCCATGAGCAGGGTAAACAATTACTTCATCTGCCAAGGGCATAATTTTATTGCGAAGGCTGTCGAATAACATTCCCGCCAAATCTTCTTGGGTGATTTTTCCTTGTTTAATTGCCAAATCAGGTCGCCCTACATCCCCTAAGAAAAGGGTGTCTCCTGTAAAAATGGCGTAATCTTTCCCTGTTTCATCCCGCAATAAATAAGTTGTACTTTCCAAAGTATGCCCCGGAGTGTGTAATACTTTAATGGTAAGTTCCCCAATATTCAATTCTTCGCCATCTTTAGCAGAATAAATATCATAATCTGTTTTTGCCATCGGTCCGTAAACAATGGTTGCCCCTGTTTGCTTGGCTAAATCCAAATGTCCCGATACAAAATCTGCATGAAAATGGGTTTCAAAAATGTATTTTAATGTTGCCCCTTCCCGCTTCAACTTATCTAAATAGGGTTGGGTCTCTCTTAAGGGGTCAATGATAACCGCTTCGCCATTGCTTTCGATGTAATAAGCACCTTGTGCCAAACATCCAGTATAAATTTGTTCTACTTTCATTTTAAAACTGTTTTTTTTAATAAAACAAAATTAGGGGTAATTGAAATAGCTTTTTGTGATACAAATCACATTGAAAAATTTATCTTAATTGGTTTGTAAAACATATTCCGCAAAGCCGGTCTTCATTTTTGAAGGGGTTTTCCCGTCTAAATAATTAACGGCTTGCTGAATATTCATAAAGAAATTATCTGATTCTATTTTTTGAATCAAATGTCCTTTTTTCAAAGCATCTCTAACAGGGCCTCTTACGCCCGTAAAAAACAATTGAATATGCTGATTTTGACAAGCCTCCCACACTTCTTCGAGGGCATGAATTGCACTACTGTCTATATTATAGATGGTATTAGTAGGCAAAATCACCGCTTGAAGAGCAGCTCCTTTTCGGTTAATTTCAGCCGTTAATGTTTCTTTAAAATGCTGAATATTCGCAAAATATAAAGGAGCATCAAATCGGAAAATCAATACATCTTCTCGCTCTTTTACATTCGGGAAGCGTTCAACATTTCTATAAAAATTTGTATCAGGTACTTGCCCTAGAATCGCAATATGCGGACGGGTACTTTGATAAATCACCATCACTAAAGAAAGGATTACACCAATACCAATGCCCAATTCGATACTAAATATTAGCGTGCTTAAAAAAGTCGCAAACAACATCCAGAAATCAGTTCGATTACTTTTCCATAAATGGACTGCTTCTTGAAAATCAATTAATCCAAAGACTGCTACCATAATAACAGCCGCCAAAATTGCATTGGGTAAATAATAAAATAATGGGGTCAAAAAGAGTAAGGTCAAAATGATTAATACCGCACTCACGATGGAAGAAACACCTGTTTTTGCCCCTGCTTGGTCATTAACGGCTGTTCGAGAAAAACCACCTGTCACGGGATAACTTTGAAAAAAAGCCCCTCCGATATTGGCAATGCCTAATGCTCTTAATTCTTGATTGGGGACAACTTTATAAGTTCGATGTTTGGATTGAATGGCTTTGGCAACAGCAATACTTTCCATAAAACCAACCAAAGCGATGGTTAAGGCAATCGGCAATAGTTGTTTCCATTGTTCTAAATTCCAGGAAGGCATAGAAAAAGAGGGCAAGCCATTTGGCACAGTTCCAACAATTTTTACTCCTTGCTCTATCAATCCAAAAGTCCAAACGAATAATATTCCAAAAACTACTGCTATCAATTGACTAGGTATTGCCTTCGCCCATTTCTTCAAGGCTAAAATGATAAGAATACCAATTATTCCAATGCCAAAAGTTATCCAATTAATGGCTGAAAATTGAGCAAAGGCATTTCCAATTATTTCGTGGATATGATGACTGCTTGGAATATTAATACCCAATAAATGTTTCAATTGACTCAACCCAATTATCAATGCTGCTGCCGATGTAAATCCTGAAATCACAGGATGTGATAAAAAATTGACCAAAAAACCTAATTGAAAAACACCCAATAAAAGCTGAATTAATCCAACCATTAGTGTCAAAGTAATTGCTAGCAAAATATAGGTTACTGTTCCTCCTTCTGCTATCGCTCCAATACCCGCTGCCGTCAATAAAGACACTATTGCCACAGGTCCAACTGCCAATTGGCGAGAAGTGCCAAAAATGGCGTATAATATCAAAGGAAGTGTCGAGGCATACAAACCAAAAATTGGTGGCAACCCTGCAATCATGGCATAAGCCATGCCTTGCGGAATGAGCATAACACCAACAGTTAAACCTGCGGTGAGGTCATTTTTAAATAGTTTTGAAGAATAATTGGTAAGCTGATTATTTAACGGAAAAATATCTTTGACACTCATTTTTGATAATTTTCCCTAAAGGTATAGGCCTGTGATTCCGTATTATGTGATTTGTATTACAGAAGGAAAACTTTGTAGGAAATGAGGTTGAATTTAAATGCCTTAATTTTTTTAGTAATCGTTAAATTTTATTCCTTATGATAGATAATAATTCAGAGAGTAAATCAATCAAATCTATTCGGGTATTGGGGCTTTTATTTCTAAAACCATCATTGCCTAAACTGTCTAGAGTCGGAGAAAAAAGACGAAGTAGTATTTTAGATGCAACCATTACTTTATTCAGGAAAAAAGGTTTCCATGGGACAAGTATAGATGAAATTGGAGAAGCATCTGGGGTGAAAGGGCCCGCTATTTATCATTATTTCAAAGGAAAAAACGAAATCTTGCTAGCTGTTTTTTTGCGATTGGGCGATAGTATGGTAAGAGATGTATTGCAAAAATTAGAAGGACTAAGAACAGCTCAAGAAATTATGGATGTATTGATTTCTTGCCATGTGGAGGCTGTATGGAAAAATAGAGAGCTGTTTCCCCTACTCTATCAAGAATTCAATAACCTCGCAGATGGAGAACAGAAAGAATCCGCAGAACGTCGTCGATTTTGGAGTAAGATTTGGACAACTGTGCTACATGAATTACGTCCAGAATTAACTATTCTTCCCTCCCTTTATCGTTTTGCTTTTCAAGTAGTTTATCAAGTGCCGATTTATGTTCCGTAGTTAATAGAGCGCCAAGTTTTTGCT
>CAZXYA010000542.1:0-3585 GCA_964644655.1 uncultured Saprospiraceae bacterium
AATGAGTAATAATAAAGTCGTTTTAGCCTATAGTGGCGGTTTAGATACTTCGTATTGTGTTAAATATTTATCCCAAGAAAGGGGATTAGAAGTCCATACTTGTATTGTTGATACAGGTGGTTTTTCAGCGGAAGAACTAAAGGAAGTTGAAGAAAAAGCTTTCTTTTTAGGGGCTAAAACTTTCAAAATCATCAATGCCGTTCCTGAATATTATAAAAAATGTATTCGGTATTTGATTTATGGCAATGTCTTGCGAAATAATACGTATCCATTATCCGTAAGTGCAGAAAGAATGTTCCAAGCCTTGGCAGTAGTTGAACACGCTAAAGAAGTCGGAGCAAAATATGTAGCGCATGGAAGTACAGGGGCAGGCAATGACCAAGTGCGGTTTGATTTAGTCTTTAATACCTTAGGCAATGATTTAGAAATTATTACGCCTATTAGAGATATGCAATTATCTCGACAAGAAGAAATTGAGTACTTAAAAAAACACGGTGTTGATATTAGTTGGGAAAAAGCACAATACAGCATCAATCAAGGTATTTGGGGAACAAGTGTAGGTGGGAAAGAAACTTTGACTTCTCATCAAGCTTTGCCAGAAGAAGCCTATCCAAGCCAATTGGAAAAAAGAAAAGCGAAAGAGATTACCCTACATTTCAAAAAAGGAGAATTAAAAGGGATTAATGGCAAAAATTACCGTGACCCTGTTCGAGCGATTCAATATTTGCAAAAATTGGCAGGACCATTTGCAATTGGTAGAGATATTCATGTGGGTGATACCATTATTGGGATTAAAGGTCGAGTTGGTTTTGAAGCAGCTGCCCCATTAATTATCATCAAATCGCATCATTTATTAGAGAAACATACTTTGACTAAGTGGCAACAATACTGGAAAGAACAGTTGGCCAATTGGTATGGGATGTTATTGCATGAAGGACAATATTTGGATCCTGTGATGCGGAATATTGAAACCTTTTTAGAAGATACACAGGAAAATGTAACAGGAAAAGTCATTGTGAAATTAATGCCTTATCGTTTTGAATTACAAGGCATCGAATCTGAACATGATTTAATGAGCAATGCTTTTGGGAGTTACGGAGAAATGAATAAAGGTTGGTCAGGACAAGATGTCCGTGGATTTACGAAGATTTTAGGAAATCAGCCCAAAATTCATCAGTTGGTGAATAAGAAGAAAGAGTAGAGAATAGAGGCTATTTCATTGTCAGACCATCTTCGACTGTCAGATAATTTGATGGCAAGTTTGAAAATTGATAATTGAAAATTTTAAATTGAAAATTGCTATGATTCGAGTAGGCATAATAGGCGGTGCAGGATATACCGCAGGAGAATTACTAAGAATATTAATCTATCATCCCGAAGTACAAATCGAGTTGGTGCATAGCAATAGCAATGCAGGAAATTTGGTAAGTGAGGTACATACAGATTTAATAGGGGAAACTTCATTGGTCTTTACCGATGAATTTAATCAAGCGAATCTAGATTGTATTTTCTTGTGTATGGGACATGGAAAATCTAAAGAGTTTTTAGATAGTAATCCTATTGCAGAAGGTATTAAAGTCATTGATTTAAGCAGAGATTATCGCTTAAAAGCGGATGCTAAAGATTTCATTTACGGTTTACCCGAATTGAATAAAGACAAGATTGAAGGCACCAATCATTTAGCCAATCCAGGTTGCTTTGCTACAGCAATTCAATTAGCTTTATTGCCTTTGGCAGAAGCTAGATTATTGACCAATGACATTCATGTGAATGCCATTACGGGTTCAACGGGCGCAGGGCAAAGACCAATGGCAACGACCCATTTTAGTTGGCGGAATAATAATGTCTCAATTTATAAAGCTTTTAAGCACCAGCATTTAGACGAGATTTATCAAAGTGTGCAGCAATTGCAGCCTGAGTATAAAAAAGACATTCATTTTATTCCCGTCAGAGGGAATTTCTCTAGAGGTATTTTTGCAAATGTCTACACCGATTGTAATTTGACGGAGGCAGAAGCGATTTATTTATATGAGCATTTTTATGAAAATGACCCATTTGTTTTTGTGTCCAAACAAAATCCGAATTTAAAGCAGATAGTTAATACGAATAAGTGTATTATTTATATAGAAAAACATGGCGATAAATTGTTAATTGTGAGTATGATTGATAACTTAGTGAAAGGAGCTTCTGGTCAGGCAGTGCAGAATATGAATTTGATGTTTGGGTTAGGGGAGAATGTAGGGCTTGGGTTGAAGGCAGTTGCTTTTTGATGATTAAATAGACCAATAAAACTCAATTAATGAAAACTGAAAACAAATTAATTCCTTGAGGTAATATCTTAATTCCTGCATTAATCTCTGTTGTAGTTGCAGTTATTGCTAAAAAAATCACTACTGATGGTCAAATTGAAGTCGCAAAAAAAGAAATTGAAAAAGAGTTTGATATTACAAATTTAACTTTTACACAAAAGGGAAACAATTTTCTATCTAAAAAAATTAGCTGATTAATTCTATTTTAGGCTCTAAGGTTAAGTTTTGTCGATTCTCTATCACGGTGGCGGCTGCCTGTTAAAAACTGCGGAGCGGTTGTTTTTAACTAGAATTTTTGGTTCTTTTTTTTCAATGAAAAAAGAACAAGATGCAATGAGCTTATCATTTAACAAGTTTTATAAGTAGTTAGTCAAGGTAATCCTGTCGGATAATTTGGCGACTTTTAAACCTGTACGTCGTTAAAAATACCTGCCTGCCGGCAGGCTCGCTATAGCTAGGCTATGTCTGCGTTTTTTCCAAGTACAGCTTCAAAATTCATCCAAATTCTATACAACACCATTAACTTTACTAACTAATAAGGAAAATTTATGGGAATTGTTAAGTACTTTTCTTTTTCCTTAGATGAAAAAGAAACAAAAAATCAAGTCAAAAAAAACTCCCTCCGGTCAAACAGTTTTTTGACACCCCACCGCCACCTTAACAGCTATAACAAACATTCAATATTATTGAATACTCAACGGTAAAATACTCAACGGTAAAAAAGAAAAAAAATGAAATTATTCGACGTTTACCCTCTTTTCGACCTAGAACCTGTAAAAGGGACAGGCAACTACGTTTTTGATAAAGCAGGCAATAAATACCTAGATTTATACGGCGGTCATGCCGTCATTTCCATTGGTCACGGACATCCGCATTATGTGGAGAAAATCTCTGAACAAGTGAATATGCTGGGGTTTTATTCCAATTCGGTGCAAAATTCTTTACAACAAGAATTAGCCGACAAACTAGGTGCCTTATCTGGCTGTGATAAATACGAGTTATTTTTGTGTAATTCAGGTGCAGAAGCCAATGAAAATGCTTTAAAATTAGCCTCTTTTAAAACGGGTAAAACCAAGGTCATTTCCTTTAAAAAAGCCTTTCATGGGCGGACTTCCGCAGCAGTAAACGTGACCGATAAATCTAGTATTCAAGCACCTATCAATAAATTATTTAAAAAAGAATTTCATAAATTTAATCAACTTAAATCAGTTGAAAAGAGCTTAAAGAAAGGAGATGTTTGTGCGGTAATAGTGGAAGGCATTCAGGGCATTGGTGG
>CAZXYA010000542.1:3595-6421 GCA_964644655.1 uncultured Saprospiraceae bacterium
TTTCTTTTCCTTCCAGCATACGACAATAAAGCCAGATATTATTTCTATGGCAAAAGGTATGGGGAATGGTTTTCCTGTTGGTGGTATTCTAATTAATCCGAAAGTGTTTAAAGCTTCTTATGGTTTATTGGGCACTACTTTTGGGGGCAATCATTTGGCTTGTGCGGCGACTATTGCTGTTTTGGATGTCTTAAAAGCCGATGAATTAATCGAAAATGCGCAAGAAGTCGGGGATTATTTTTTAGCAGAAGCAAAAAAAATAGCAGGGGTAAAGGAAGTAAGAGGTATGGGTTTGATGATTGGCATTGATATGGGATTCCCAATTAAGGAATTGCGAAAAGAAATGTTGTTCCAACGCAGAATATTTACGGGTTCCTCTTCTGACCCAAATGTAATGCGTTTATTACCTCCTTTGGGCTTGACCAAACGAGAAGTAGATGTATTTATCAAGGCTTTTTCTAAAGTATTGGCAAAGCACGATAAAGGCGCTAAGATAATTGATTATGTAGATTAAAACGAGGTAATGAGCTTAATGAGGTAATAAGGTTAACGAGGTAATGAGGTAATAAGGCAATGAGTATTCATAAGTCTAACCTCATCTCCTCATAATCTCATCTCCTCATCTCCTCATCTCCTCATCTCCTCATAACCTCGAATAAAATTATGCAAAATTTCACATCCGTTCACGATGTCAAAAACATAAAAGACCTAGTCAAGGAAGGACTAAAATTAAAAGCCAATCCTTTAAAATATAAACAATTAGGACAAGATAAAACTTTGGTTTTACTCTTTTTTAATCCCAGTTTAAGGACTAGATTAAGCACCCAAAAAGCAGCTTTAAATTTAGGCATGAATGTCATTGTGATGAATATGACAGAAGGCTGGAATTTAGAATTTGAGGATGGCGTGACGATGAATACGGATAAAGCAGAACATATTAAAGAAGCGGCAAAAGTGATTAGCCAATATGCAGATATTATTGGTATCCGAACGTTTCCTTCTTTGACTGATAAGAAAAAAGATTATGCAGATTTTATTCTAAATAAATTTATAGAGCATTCAGAAGTGCCCATTATTAGTTTAGAATCAGCGATTCGGCATCCACTACAATCTTTAGCAGATTTACTGACGATGAAAGAATTAGGAAAAGTGAAAAAGCCAAAGGTAGTATTAAGTTGGGCACCACATCCAAGGGCATTGCCCCAAGCTGTGTCTAATTCTTTTGCAGAATGGGCCTTAAATGCAGGGATGGATTTAACGATTACGCATCCTAAAGGCTATGAATTATCCAAGAAATTCACGAAAGGTGCAAAAATAGAATACAACCAAACAAAAGCTTTTGAGGGGGCAGATTTTATTTATACTAAAAATTGGTCGGCTTTTAAAGACTATGGAAAAATCCTTTCGACGAACGAAACCTGGATGATTACCAAGAGAAAAATGAAATTAACGAATAACGGAAAATTCATGCATTGTTTGCCAGTTCGTAGAAATGTCGTCGTTGCAGGCGATGTTTTGGATAGCAAATATGCTGCCGTTATTAACCAAGCAAATAATAGAACTTATGCTGCACAAGCAGTTCTAAAAAACATACTAGAGGATTTATAACCAAATAGATTGAAGTGCATGTTTTACCCGAAACAAGTGCGACCTATAAGAATCTAGTGAGAGTTCTTTTCTGTAGGGGTGTGACCGAGTTCATGCCTCTACTTATTTTTTACAGGATGAACAAACAAAAAAGTCCCAGAGGACTATTTTGCGAAGTGAACCGCTTTGCGGATGGGATGACCATATATTTTCCTAGTCTATTAGAAAAACTGTTTACGCTATATAAGGTTTGTTACCCTTTAATATCTCTCAAAGGATAGTAAGGCAAAATGAATTACATCCTGTTAATCTTGAAAAAATCCTGTCATCATGTCAAAACTGACGGTTGTAAAGATAGGCGGCAATGTCATCAACGACGAAGCCTTATTGTCAAAAGTATTAGCCGATTTTGCGGCTTTAAAAGAAGCAAAAATCCTCATTCATGGCGGTGGAAAAAGAGCGAGTGCCTTGATGCGCCAAATGGGCATGCAACCAAATTTGGTAGAGGGTAGACGCATTACAGATGCAGCTACTTTAGAAGTGGTGACGATGGTTTATGCTGGCTTGATTAATAAAAAAATTGTAGCAGATTTGCAGGCGATTGGAGAAAATGCAATTGGCTTAACGGGCGCAGATTTAAATTCGATTCAATCGCATAAACGCATTGTCAAAACGATTGATTATGGTTTTGTTGGAGATATAGATACCATTGAATCTGGTAATATAGCAAAGTTAATAAATGCTGACTTTACGCCTGTTTTTTGTGCGATTACCCATGATAAACAGGGGCAATTGTTAAATACAAATGCAGATAGTATCGCTTCTAGCATAGCGGTTGGAATGAGTGCTTTATATGAGGTACAACTGATTTTATGTTTTGAAAAAGATGGCGTGTTAAGTGATGCTAATGACGATACTTCTGTTATTCCTAAATTGACTTACCAAGAATTTCAAGACCATAAAACTTCGGGGGTTATTTATGAAGGGATGATTCCAAAAATGGAAGGGGCATTTTATGCTTTGCAAAATGGTGTATCAAATGTTTTTGTGGCAGGAACAACTGCTTTAGGAAAGAAAGCAGTTAAAGGAACACAATTAATTTAGAAATGATTAAGTAAGTAGGTGGACAAAAAGAATCATCGCTTATAACATAAGATAATAACGTTTAAAGTCGTTGTCGATTATCGAGACTGTTAAATAAAGTGTGTCACTAGCAAATTTCCTAAAAAAGTAGAAATT
>CAZXYA010000543.1:0-6411 GCA_964644655.1 uncultured Saprospiraceae bacterium
GTACTGCGCCTTTAGCAGATGCATGCGTCCGAGGGTCATCAAAGAAAGTAGGGCCTGCCATCAAAGCGGAATAATAAATGTCTGGTGCAGGAATTTCATTTAACATAGCGGCACGAGCCAAATAACCTAAAAAACGAGTGTCTCCTGCCATATCTCTAACGGAAGTAATGCCCTTGTCTAATAAATACGCCAATCGTTTTTGGGTATCGACTATATTATCCGACCCGCTTGGGTCCGTTCCAAAATGGACGTGGGCATCAATTAAGCCTGGTATAATATAATTATCCGTCAAGTCATAAATAATCGTGTTTTTTGGAGGGATAATCGCTTGATGATACTCAATATTCTCAATGTGTTGATTGTTGATTAATAAATCTCCTTTTTGAGCATTTTCAGAAACACCATCAATAATAAAGGCATTTTTTAGTAAAATATAAGTAGTATCCTTCGTTTCACTTTGTGCTTGGAGTATTGGTAGAATAGAAAGAAATAATAGGAAAATATGGAGTGTCTTTTTCATTTTGTATTTGTTTGTCTCTAAAATTAGTATTTTTTGACGATTTTTTATGAGGTATTGGATTATTGACTTCAGTCAATGTGTGTTTTAAACCAATAAATTGACTACAGGTCAACCTATATACACCGACTATCTCAAAATAATCAAACCAAGATAGGGTGGTTTTTCTACAGATATTTTTTGATTGGTGGAAAAATCTACTTGTTTTAACATGTATTTTTCCACGGATAAATAATTATTAGTGGAAAAATCCTTAAATTTACCATAAATATCATTAATTATGGAGAATTTATTTGTAGGACGGAAAGAAGAGTCTGAAATTTTAAACGAGGCATTACAATCTTATGAAGCAGAAATGGTGGCAGTAATCGGAAGACGCAGAGTAGGCAAAACTTATTTAATTCAATCTATTTACCAACATCGTATTGGGTTTGAAGTCACAGGACTTCAGCATGCTACAAAAAAAGAACAATTGGAAAATTTTGTACTTCAGTTAGCTGAAGTATCGGGAAGTACATTTCCTATAAAACCACCGACGAGTTGGTTACAAGCATTTTCCTTATTAATAGCTTATCTAAAAGAAAAACAGAATAAGGAAAAATTAGTTGTTTTTTTTGATGAACTACCTTGGTTAGCAACACACAAATCGGGATTCTTAAATGGATTGAGCTATTTTTGGAATAGCTGGGCTGTTAAGCAAAATATAGTCGTTGTCATTTGTGGGTCCGCAGCTTCTTGGATGATACAAAAAGTAGTAAATAATAGAGGTGGTTTGCATAATCGAATTACCAAACAGATCCATTTAGCGCCATTTACTTTGGCAGAAACAGAAGCCTATTTAAAAGCTAGAAATTTACAATTTGACCGCTACCAAATTATTCAATTATACATGGCGGTAGGAGGCATTCCTCATTATCTAAAAGAAATAAAAAGTGGACAAAGTGCAGTACAAAATATTAATCGAATTTGTTTCTTACCAAATGCTAGATTAAAGAAAGAATTTACAAGACTTTATCCTGCCCTATTTGCGAATGCGGAAAATCATATAGCGGTTATTCGTACTTTAGCCACCAAATGGCAAGGACTAACTAGAAAAGAGATTGCTCAAGTATCTAAGGTGACAGAAGGTGGAAGTTTATCAAGGGTTTTAGAAGAATTGATTCAATCTGGATTTATTGCTGAATATCGTCCTTTTGGCAAAAAGAAAAAAACAAAATTGTATAGGCTAACGGATGAATATTCTTTATTTTATCTGAAATTTATGGAGGGGCAAGCGTATGAAGGAAAAGAAATATGGAATCACCTTAGCCAAACTCAACTTTATAAAACTTGGAGTGGTTATGCTTTTGAAAATATTTGCCTTAAACATATTCCACAAATAAAAAAGGCTTTGGATATAGCAGGAATTTATTCACTATCTTCTTCCTTCTATCATAAAGGGAGTCAAAAAGAAGATGGCGCACAAATAGACTTGTTAATTGATAGAAAAGATGGGGTAATCAATCTTTTTGAAATTAAATTTTATAATGACGTTTTTGCTATTAACAAAAGTTATGCTGAAAATATGAGGCAAAAACGTAGTGTTTTCAAAAATGTAACCCAAACGAATAAACAACTATTTTTTGTTTTAATCTCAATCTTTGGTTTAACCCCCAATTCCTACAGTATGGAGTTGATCGCTCAATCTTTAACACTAGATGCTTTATTCCAACAACTATAAGTATTAGGCTACCCTTCAGTAGAAGATTACTGAGGGCATGAAGCATTGGGTTATTAAATAGTATTTAGTAAGGAGTAAAAAATAACTACCGCATTTAGGAACTTATTCTTTGCTCGTTACTTAGGTTTAAAACAATCAATTCTTTGAAAATAATTCTGTTTTAGCCTTTACACAGTACTATACCATGCTAGATAGCCACAATAATAGAAAATACAAAAGTTATTTTGATACAATAAAGTTGGTAATTAATAAAATTTGACTTTTTACTTCCAATTAATTTTAAAATTGACGAATTTAGCCAAAAGAACTTTCATTTTATTTTTTGATTTAAAATCCTAACCATGATAAAATCAGCCGTCAAAAAAGATTTAACCCAACAATTCATAGCAAGAGAAGACAAATATGGGGCACATAATTACCATCCATTACCAGTCGTATTGGAGAGGGGGGAAGGTGCTTCTATTTGGGATGTGAACGGAAAACATTATTACGACTTTTTATCTGCTTATTCTGCGGTCAATCAAGGACACTGTCATCCGAGAATTATCAATGCTTTGACTACTCAAGCGACTAAATTAACCTTGACTTCTAGAGCTTTTCATAATAACCTTTTAGGAGAATACGAAGCATTTATGTCCAAGTTGTTCGGTTATGATAAGGTTTTGCCAATGAATTCTGGCGTAGAAGGGGTAGAAACGGCTATGAAATTATGTCGAAAATGGGGATACAAAGTAAAAGGTATTGCACAGAATCAAGCGAGAATTGTTTTTGCAACCAATAATTTTCACGGACGAACATTATCTGTTATTTCTGCTTCTAATGACCCTGATAGTCGGGGTGGCTTTGGCCCTTATATGGAAGGGATTCAGAGTGTATTATATAATAATCTGGAAGCGCTGGAAGACCTTTTTAAAAATGACAAAAATATAGCCGCTTTTATTGTAGAACCCATTCAGGGAGAAGCTGGTGTGGTTGTTCCTGATGCAAATTATTTACCTGGGGTAGCAGCACTTTGTAAACAATATAATGTGTTGTTTGTAGCAGATGAAATTCAAACGGGTATTGCTAGAACAGGCAAAATGCTTTGCTGTGATTTATATGGGGTTCGACCAGATATTTTAATTTTAGGAAAGGCATTATCGGGAGGTGTATTACCTGTTTCTGCTGTATTAGCGGACGATGAAATTATGCTAACGATAAAGCCAGGTGAACATGGTTCTACTTTTGGTGGCAACCCATTGGCTTGTGCCGTAGCGATGGAAGCTTTGCAAGTGGTGATTGATGAAGACTTAGCAGCAAAATCAGAAGTTTTAGGTCAACAGTTAAGAGATGGATTAAATAAAATCGCTCAAAAAAATCCATTAATCCAATTGGTTAGAGGCAAAGGCTTATTGAATGCGATTGTAATTGATACACCCGAAGATTCTGGTTTAGCTTGGGAGATTTGTATGAAGTTTAGGGATAATGGTTTATTAGCCAAACCGACCCACGGTAATAAAATTCGTTTTGCGCCACCATTGGTGATTACCGCAGCACAAATGGACGAATGTATTGATATTATTGACCGTTCTTTGGCGGCGTTTTTAGTAGCGTAAACTAATGAGGTTATGAGTTGATGAGTTAATGAGATGACGTACTACCTCATTTGCTCATCAACTCATAACCTCATCATCTCAAACAATGAAAAAATCGATTAAAATCATCAAAAATCGCTCGGATATTGGTGCGGGAACCCGTGGGGCAGATATGGGGATTGATGCCATAGAAATTGCGGCGATTAACCAAGGTAATACCTATTTTAATAACTACGAATACGAAGATGTAGAGACGCATAATGAGAGTATCTACAACATGGTGCGCAATTCCTTTGCCAAGCGAATTGAGCATGTGATGGAGCAATGTTTGCGGGTTTGTCATGTGGTGGAAAGAAATATTAAAAGGGGGCATTTTCCAATTGTTTTATCGGGTGATCATTCTTCGGCATTAGGGACCATTAGTGGTCTTAAAGATGCTCGACCTGATTTGCGTTTAGGGGTGATATGGATAGATGCACATGCGGATTTACATTCGCCCTATACCTCTCCTTCTGGCAATATTCATGGCATGCCGTTGGCGGCAGCTATTGGCGATGATAATTTGGATTGTCAAATTAATGAAGTAACTAAAGAGACTCAATATTTCTGGCAGGAAATCAAAGATACAGGCGTTAATGGCCCTAAGGTAAAACCAGCAGATATTATCTTTTTTGGGGTGCGAGATACCGAGATGCCTGAAGAAAAGCAAATAGAAAAATATGGTATCAAAAATTATAAAGTAGCGGAAGTTAGGCATCGTAGTTTGGAAGTTTGTGTTGCAGAAGCTTTAGAAAAATTGACTGATTGTGACCATATTTACATTTCTTTTGATGTCGATAGTTTAGATTGTGATATGATTTCCTATGGGACGGGTACGCCTGTACCAAAGGGCTTTGACCAATATGAAGTGATTGCGATGATTGACCAATTACTTGCTTCTAAAAAAGTGAGTTGTATAGAATTTGTGGAGGTGAATCCTTTATTGGATACTAGCGGAAATAAAATGGCAGAAACAGCTTTTGAAGTTTTAGATGCCATTACCCAAACAGTCAAAAGGATTTATTTACCTAACCCTATTACGGATATACAATTGACCGATACGCTTTTAATGGTGCGGCCAACTAATTTTGGTTTTAACACCGATACAGCGGACAATAACACCTTTCAGGCGAATGATAAAGGTCTAACCAAGGCAAAAATTAAAGCGGCAGCCATCAAAGAATTTGACCGTTTTGTGAAAAAATTACAAGCTGCTGGCATTCAAGTGTTAGTGGAACAGGAACGGGCAGATGCTACTAGTACGGATTCTGTTTTCCCAAATAATTGGTTCTCTTGTCATGCCGAAGGGCTATTGGTAACCTATCCCATGTACTCACAAATTAGACGAACGGAAAGACATCCTAAAGTAATCGAATTTCTAAATAATCAATTCCAAATTAAAACGCATATCAAATTAGAAAAATGGGAGAAGAATGAGCAGTTCTTAGAAGGCACAGGCAGCATGATTTTAGATAGGCATCATAAGCTTGTTTATGCTTGTCGCTCTGTGCGAACCAACGAAGAATTACTCGACCAATTTTGCTATTTTATGTGTTATGAAAAAGTCCTTTTTGATGCGGTTGATACGCAGGATGTTCCGGTTTATCATACCAATGTAATGATGGCTTTGGGGACAACTTTTGTCATCATTTGTTTGGATAGTATTAAAGATAGTACACAGCGAGCATTAGTGGTTCAGTCTTTTGAGCAAACCAACAAGCACATTATTGATATTTCTTTAGCTCAAATGGGGGAATTTGCTGGTAATATGCTACAAGTTAAAAATAAAGACGGTGAACATTTCCTAGTCATGTCTTCTCGTGCCTATAAATCTTTACGGCCTGAACAAATTCAGCAGATAGAAAAACATACCCAAATTCTACATAGCGATTTGAAAGTGATTGAGACCTATGGTGGTGGGAGTGCTCGATGTATGATGGCAGAGGTTTTTTTGCCGAGGAAATAGCAGTTGTCGGTTATCAGTTGTCAGTTTAGCTCGAAGCCAACCGACAACCGACAACAGTTCTACTTCTTATCCTTCTCAAAATTCAATTTAAACCCAATCTTTTGATTCCGATCAGCTCCTGGTTTTTCATCATCATCATAATCTTCCCAATTAAATATTTCGGTCATAAATTCTTCTAAGTGTCGGACACAGAATGGTTCTTTTAGTTCTTCTGGTCGATAAATGGCTACCGTTTTAGGAGGCGTAGGTTGTCCGTAATTTTCGATATATGGATAATTGATAATCACGATAATTTTGCCGTTGAATAATTGCTGATAAATCAAAGAACCATTATGTTTAATCATGTGTCGTTTGATAGAATCATTGACTTCTTGATACATTCCACTTTTCATCGCTCCTAAAGAAAAAACAATCGCTTCTAAATTCTCTAAATCTGATTTTACCTCAATTTTAGCATCCAATTCCACTTCTTTACTAATAGCTGTTAATTGGTCTACGATTTTATCTCGCAACTCCTCTTTCCAAACCGTTCGATAAGCACGAGTATTGGCTAATACTTCTTGATAATTGACAACTTTCTTTTTTAAATTACTAT
>CAZXYA010000544.1:0-6401 GCA_964644655.1 uncultured Saprospiraceae bacterium
GAAGGCCGTAATACGACCCACCAAAAGAAAAATATGAATGCCGAAGAACGATTTGAGGCGGCTAAACGATTTGGCATTCCGCTAAGTGAGGAAGATGCCGCTGCTGCAAAATTTTATATCCCCTCCAAAGATAGCCCAGAAATAAATTACTTAACCCAGCGTAGACAACTATTAGGTGGTTCTTTGCCTGAAAGAAACGATGCTTGCCCTATTATAAAAACACCCGAAGATGAGTTATTCGGGGAATTTTATACGGGTTCTGAAAGTAGGTCTATTTCTACAACTATGGTTTTGGTAAGAATGATTACTAAGTTGTTGAGACATGAGGCGGTTAAAGATTATATCGTACCGATTATCCCTGACGAAGCAAGAACTTTTGGTTTGGACGGCCTTTTCCGATATGCTGGAATTTATCAACCCAAAGGGCAATTATACAAACCCGTTGATGCAGGAAGTATTTCTTATTATCGAGAAAGCCCAGATGGGCAAATTTTGCAAGAGGGTATTTGTGAGGCAGGGGCGATTGCTTCTTTTATGGCAGCAGGTTCTGCCTATTCTTTGCATGGTTTGCCAATGATTCCTTTTTATTTTTTCTATTCCATTTTTGGTTTCCAAAGGGTAGGAGATATGATTTGGGCTTGTGGGGATATGATGTGCAAAGGCTTTTTAATTGGAGGCACTTCTGGTCGAACTACCCTAAATGGAGAAGGGGTACAGCACCAAGATGGACATTCGCATACCTTGTCAAGTGTGATTCCAAATATGAAAAGTTATGACCCTGCTTTTGCTTATGAATTGGCCGTAATTATCAAAGATGGGATTCATAGGATGTATGAATTACAAGAAAAGATTTTTTATTACATCACAACCACCAATGAAAATTATGTGATGCCAATTATGCCGGAAGGAGTTGAAGAAGGGGTGATTAAAGGGATGTATCGGTTTCAGAAATCAACAATGAAAATTGTGAAAGGTAGAAAAGCACATTTGATGGGAAGTGGGTCTATTATGATGCAAGTTATGGAGGCTCAAAAAATGCTCGAAGAAATGGGTATTTCTACAGACATTTGGAGTGTGACAAGTTATACTGAATTACAAAGAGATGCTTTAAATGCAGAACGAGCAGCATTATTATCTACCGCAGCCAATCCACCAAAATCATATGTAGAAACATTGACCGCTAAAGAAAAAGGTGTTTTCGTTTCTGCTTCCGATTATATAAAATCTTTGGGAATGGGTATTGCAAAATGGATGCCCAAAGCCTATCATGTTTTAGGCACAGATGGCTATGGTTTGAGTGAATCTAGAAGAGATTTAAGAAATCACTTTGAAATTAGTGCCAAATTTATTGTCCTATCTGCTTTACAACTTTTGAGAAAGGAAGGGGCGGTAAGTCCGAAGGAAGTCAAAGATTTTATTAAAGTGCAAGACATTGATTTGAATAAATTGAATCCTGCCTTGTAAAGTTTTAGCGCAAGCAAAGACGCGAAGACGAAAAGTTTTTTCTGTCTTTAATCTTTGAGTGTTATTTATTTTTTGAAAATAGTCAGCAAGACCTTAAAACGCATAAAATAATCAACGTCTAACCTTTGCGTCTTTGCGTGAAAAAATAAAAAGTCATGACAGAATTAAAACTGCCATCCTTAGGAGAAAGTGTAGAATCAGGAATAATCGTTTCCATCTTGGTCAAAGTAGGGGATAAAGTAGCCTATGACCAACCATTAATGGAGATTGAAACGGATAAAGTAACCGCAGAAGTGCCTTCTGAATATGAAGGGATGGTGGCGGCTATTTTATATAATGTAGGAGATGAAATTGCTGAAGGAGCGACTTTTATTCAGTTAAAAACTGATAATCCTGTAAGCAATTCTAAAGAGTTGGAAAGTAGTCCTGCACCAGCACCTATTCTTAAAAAAGCAGTAGTTGAGGAAAAAGTTGTAAACCCAAAACCTAACCCAATTTCTATTGTATCTTCTAAATCAAATCGAAAAAAAGGATTTCGTGCTTCGCCATTGGCTAGAAAAATGGCTAGAGAAATAGGTCTGGACATTTATGAAGTTACCACAGAAAGAGCTAGTGGAAGAATTTCTAGGAAAGATGTGAAAGATTATGCCAAGCAATTGAATCAAAGTCGAGCAAATGGAATGGGAGGTTTTACTCCTGTTAAATTGCCAGATTTTGCTAAATGGGGAACGATTCGCAAAGAAACTATGACTGGAATTGCGCAAGCGACCAGCAAAAATATGACGACCGCTTGGTCACAAATTCCTCATGCTTGGCTACAAGAAAAAGCGGACATTACTGGATTAGAGAGTAAACGACAAATTCATAAAGCAAAAGTCAAAGAGCAAGGTGGTTCATTGACGATTACCGCCATTTTGGTGAAGGTAATTGCCAAAGCATTAGAAGAATTTCCTATCTTTAATGCTAGTATTGACCCCGCTAATAAAGAAATTATTTATAAAGAATACATTCATATTGGAGTAGCGGTAGATACAGAGAAAGGCTTAGTCGTTCCAAAAATTGAAAATGCTAATCAAAAGAATATTACGCAGATTGCACAAGATTTAGGCGATTTATCACAACGAGCTAGAACTAAAAAGTTGACAGCGGATGATTTATCGGGTGCTACTTTTACTATTTCTAATTTGGGTGGTATTGGAACGACGGCTATTTTTCCAATTGTGAATCACCCACAAGCTGCTATTTTGGGAATTACTGCTAGTAAAAAAGAGGCAGTTTGGATAAGTGATAGTTTTCAACCTAGATTGCTGATGCCAATGACAATTGGTTTTGACCATCGAATTATTAATGGGGCAGATGCTGCTCGATTTTTACAGTATATCAAGCAATTATTGGAAGATTGGTTTTTGTGGAGTCTCTGAGGCGTAAACTTTGTTTTTAGTACAGATTTTGAGAAAAAAAGCTAAATTTGTATAAAACAATAAATAATTATGACCTTTTCTTTTCAAAAAATAGAGGCATTAATCTCTCAGTTATCTTTTAAGGATAAAGCTAAATTACTTTATCGAATGTCAAAAGAAATTGGAGGAACTTTTCCAGGAATCGAGACAACGAAAGGTGTTTGTGGAGGAAGTGCTTGTATTATTAGGGCTAGAATCCCTGTTTGGACACTTGTGGCCTTCAAAAATGGGGGATTAAGTGATGCTGGTATTCTGCAATCTTACCCAACGCTTAGAAAGCAGGATTTAAATAATGCATGGGCGTATGTTTTTTCATCAGATATTTTTTTTGTTGCCTCTCTTACAGGGTCTAATGTGGCACCTTTTCTTAAAGCAACCTTTATGAATATATCTTGATTATCTTGAATGTTTAGTTTTTTTATAGCTGTTGCCATAACACTATATTGATAACTTTTTTCTAAAGCAATCTGTCTTAATATATCTTGATTTTTTTCCGAGTCCAATTTTTTAATAGCTGTTAATCGTTCTGTTTCTTTTTTGTTAGTTGCAATTTTTCTAAGAAGTTTCTGATTATTATTATCAATTTGTTCAATAGCTTTTTGTCGGACGGAATTATTAGGGTCTTCTAATGCTATTTTTTCTATAATATCATTATCTGTCAACTTCTTTTCAATAACATTCCTACGAACCCAATCTGTTTTGCCTTCAAGAGCTATTTTGTTTATTAAGTTTAAATCGGTTAAATTTTCTATTTCATCTGTTATATAGCCAGAACTATCAAAAATAAGACCTTCATTTAAAAGAAAAGATTGGTTATTCATTTTAATTTGCTTTGGATGAAGTAATAAAACACAAGGTAATAAAAAACACCCTATTAAAATATTAAAAGCAACTACTTAACCATTTTCCTCATTCTATTACATTTTTTTGAAATAAAGTGGCTTAAATTTAGTCCAGAGACATTTAATTATTCCTAAAATGAAATGTTTCATGCGCGAAGTATTTCATTTTAGAAAAATCTTCTGTCATTTAAAAACTATACTAGTTAGACAATATTTGATACAATACAATTAAATGCCCATCATAATCAATAAATGCCTGTTCTTTAAAAGTAAAATCTTCCCCTTTGGCTATCTTGGAGACCGTTATTTCAAGACCTAGCGCTTTAATTTCAGTCATTATTTTATCAATATTATCTACGTTAATCACGGCAGCATTCATTAAAGGAATAGAAGGTTTGGGTAATTCAATTCCTGTTACTTCTGTTAAAGCGAAGGTCCTCACTTGGATTTGCTCTAGGTCGTGTTCTTCTTTATCTAAGTTATTTTTTTCGTTTTTCCTTTGGAGAATATCTTATTCCAATTCAATCAATTCAAAAGTCCAGTTAAATCCATCAACTTTTCCTTTGACAAATAAAAAATCACCATCTGCAGTAGCCCAGAAATGATAAGGCGGATGATTATTGCTAATATTTACAAAAGCATAGTGGTGACATGAAAAAATCCCTGCTCGTACAGAAACTGTTTCTTTTCCAAAGTATTGGGTGCTACTTGAAGCCGTTCTGTCAAATGCTGGACCAGTTGCCCCTCTATGGTCACTAGAAGTAATTAAATTGTTTTTGAAAGTTTGTACCCCTAAGCCCTTGGACAAATCATAACGTGCGGCTAACCAAGTATCTCCATTTAAAGCGTGCGTCCCAAAACCTCGAATCTTTCGAGTAATAGGTACCTTATCCTCAATTCGTCCTTTTTTAGCCGTAAATCCTTGCAATTCTGCGGTAGTGTCCGTAAAATGATACCAAGTACTTCCAACAAATTGATCATCAATGGTCAAACGTACGGTAACCTCTAAAGGATGAAAATCTTTATCTACTCGTTGAATGGCATCTCGAATTATTTTAGAATCATCGTCCAATTCACAATAAGAGCGTAGGACTCTTGAACCATCTTGGTGGCGAGTCAGTCGGTATTCTTCGAAGCCCCAAATTCCAGTAGGGTAGTCAGGGTGGTCAATTTGGTACTCAATTTTACCTTTTCTAGAAATATGATTCATACTAAATGTTTAAGGACTAGTCTCTTTATTCGCTTTTTCTTCAGCAATAAAATCTCGATATTTCCCCAAAAATAATAAAGGAATGGAACCGAATATAAAGGCATACATAGCATAATTTAAAATAGTATCATAGCTACCAGTTTCCGTATAGGAAACACCAAAAAAATAAGGCCCAAAACCCGCTCCGAGTGCAAAAAAACCATACAAACAACCATAAATAGCAGCATAGTTTTTCATCCCAAAATACCTCGAAACCAGGTAAGCCATCAAGTCGTATTCTACGCCAGCAGCAAAACCTAAAATAGACACGGCCATCAAAGCAGTACTATATTCGACCGCTTCGCTTTGTAATAAGTAACAAGAGATTGCAGGTACACTTAGTAAAACGAAAGCAACTGCAGGCGCCCAAAATCTATCCAATAAATAGCCACCGATTAGCCGACCAACCAAAACAGAATAGCCGACAAAACTAGCTAATATGACCGCATTTCCAGTATCAAATCCTTTAGTGCCGAGAATTCTTTCTAAGTTTGGAATAGGGCCTCCGATGGCAAAAGAGAGCGGAATGAAAGCTAGCGCTAATAACCAAAACCGCCAATCTGCTATTGCCTCTTTTAGGGTCAATCCTAAGTTATTTCCAGCGGCATGATTTGGAATCTCGGCTTTTAATTGTTTGACTTTATCCGCTACTTTAGGGTCATCCGTATCTCTAAAAAAGAAAAAAGCGAAAGGTAAAGCTATTAATAAGGGCAATAAGGCAACGCCAACATAAGCCATTCTCCAACCATAGTTTTCTATGATTGCTTGGGCATATAATTTTGCCATAGAACCAAATATTCCTGTTCCGAGGAGGGATAATCCTAATGCCAATCCTCTATTTTCATTAAACCAATTATTGACAGCTCTCGTCCAAGTAATTGGCAAGGTTCCAGAACCTAAGACAGCTAATAAGGCCCACAGCCCTAAATAAATAGTTTTTGAACCTGTATTAAGGGAAAAAGCCATGAAAGTTAATCCGAATGCTAATACAGAAAATAGTACTATCTTTCTTACGCCAATTCTATCTGCTAAATAGCCAATAGTTGGACTCATAAATAATGCTGCTATGGTAAAAACTGGTAAGGCTGCCATGACGGTATCCATGCCCCAACCAAATTCTTGTGTTAAAGGTATAGCAAAAACACCTATAGTATAAAAGGGGAGCGGAGACATCCCTAAACCAATACCTAAAGTAGACGCCATTACTACGGGCCAACCAAATTTAAATTCTTTCCAATTACGTTTTGCCATTTATTAAGGATTGAAGGATTGAAGGAGAGAGGGATTGGAGGTTAGTTAGGCGTGTATTGCCTTCATTCCTTTAATCCTTCAACCCTTCAATCCCTGCTTTGAAAAAAGACAAATCTAAAAATAGTTAACATAATT
>CAZXYA010000545.1:0-6385 GCA_964644655.1 uncultured Saprospiraceae bacterium
GTAAACTGGGGGAAGCTAATCCGTTGGGCGTGTGTTTTCCCCAACGGATTAGCTTCCCAATGGATTTTAGGTGCATTATTAAAATAAATAATATCAGTTTTTAATCTGACGCTCTAAATATAATGAAGGCAAAAATAAGTTGACAAAGTTTAATAGTTGTATAATATTACTAAAAATATTAAATATTAAATCTTAACCGTTTCTACCAAACTCGCCTCAAAATTTCCCTTTTCATTAAGAGCGTCCAATCGAACCTGCCCCAATTCATTAATCATTGCTGGATGATAAGGCAATTCAATTTTTAAATAATTATCCGTAAACCCACTCATCAAATCCTTATTCTTGGAGACTTCAAACAAAGCAGTCCTAGTCTGCCCAATGTATTGACTATAAAAATGGCGTTTTTTCTTTTCGGAAAGAATACGGAGCATTTCGTTGCGTTCTCTGCGAATGTGAATGGGAACAGGATTTTCCATTTCATTGGCAGGCGTATTGGGGCGCTCTGAATAAGTGAAAACGTGTAGGTAAGTAATGTCTAATTCGTTGATAAAATTATACGTTTCTAAAAAATCTTCATTGGTCTCGCCAGGAAAGCCAACAATCACATCTACGCCAATGCAACAATGCGGCATCAATGCTCTGATTTTAGCGACTCTTTCTACATATAATTCTCTTTTATAGCGCCGACGCATTTGGCGCAATTGTTTGTTATTGCCAGATTGTAATGGAATATGAAAATGCGGAACAAAACGCTCAGATTGGGCAACAAACTCAATGATTTCATTAGTCAATAAATTGGGTTCAATCGAAGAGATTCTAAAGCGTTCAACACCTTTCACTTTATCTAGTTCTTTGATTAAATCAATGAACATCGCTTCTTTCTTAGGTCGTTCGCCTTCAATGACAGAAGTGCCATTCCCAAAATCGCCAATATTTACACCTGTTAACACAATTTCTTTAACCCCTAAATCCGCTATTTTTTGTGCATTTTCTACAACATTCGCCACTTCATCACTTCTACTTTTTCCTCTTGCCAATGGAATGGTACAGAAAGTACATTTATAATCACAACCATCTTGTACTTTTAAGAAAGAACGAGTTCTATCTCCAAAAGAAAAAGCATTGGTAAAACTATTGGCTTCTTTGATCTCTCCTGCGCTGACCATGCCCTTGCCCGGTGCTTTAGAAATATCATCTACATACTCTAAAATCTTAAATTTCTCCGCTGCTCCCAAGACCAAATCCACCCCAGGGATTTCTGAAATTTCCTGTGGCTTTAACTGCGCATAACACCCTGTCACAACGACATAGGCATCGGGCGAGTGTCGCAATGCCTGCCGCACAATCTTTCGACATTTTCTATCCGCAAAATCCGTTACTGAGCAAGTATTAATCACATAAATATTTGCCCCATCTTGAAATTTGACCGCACTATAACCTGCTCCTTCAAATTGCCGAGCAATAGCAGAAGTTTCTGAGTAATTCAGCTTACAACCTAGGGTATGGAATGCGACTGTTTTTGGCGTTGCCATTGGAAAAATTAGTTGTGGTTGAAAATGGCTACAAAGATAGGAGACTTTTTGATTAAAAGTGGTTAATCAATTTTCAATACCCGTTTAGAATCCAAATACCATTGATATTCTACTGAACTAGTATCCCTACCTCTTCGTTCATAAATAGTAATATAATCTCGAAGCAAATTTTTATATTTTTCGTAATCGGCATTCTCCCCAAATCGGCTATATCGACTTAAATAAACTTGTGCGGACTCGTATTCAGTATAAGGAGAGATGCGAATAGCTTCGATAGCAGCCAATAAATTTTTATATTGGGTTTCATCCAATCCTTCATCTAATAATTGGGGTTGGATTAATAATTTTACGGCAATCTTTTTCAAACTTTTGATGGCGTCATCTTTATATTCAGGCGCAATAACCTGTGCTAAATTAGCTATAGCTAAAGAGGCATCTTTTTTATTATTTAATTCTTTTTGGACGATTTTTAGTAAAGCTTCTTCGGTATAATAAACCCCTGTTGCCAAGGCTTTTTCTGCGGCTTCTTTTTTAGAAGGCATGAACTCATCAAAATTCTGTACCACCCCTAATTTTAGTTCGGTGCCATTATTTTTCTTGATAATGGAATAACTTCCGGCTTCTTTTTTTAAAATCAATTCTCTTTTCGCCAGCGTGTTCTGCGCCAAAGTTTTACTGAGTGGATAAGTCTTTTCCCCAAAAGTTAAATTGATAGCTTCAGGATTGCCATCTTTATCCATGGTATATAAATCCTTTTTTACCAGATTATCTAATTGAGTGACTAAGACGGAATTGTTGACCGCTACTTTAGTATCACCTCCATTTTTCATTTGATGTCGGACATATTCAATACCCAAGGATAGCACCGTCATAACGCCTCCAAATACCATGAATTTATAAATGGAATTAATAATGATGGCACGAGGTTCGTCTCTTTCTTGCTCGGTGGATAGTAGATTATAAACTTTGTAAATACAAAAAATACTAACGCCCATAGCGCCTGCTGCTAAAATCTTGGTTAAAAAGTCTAAATCCATTGCTTAGGCTTTATTGGTTTAAGTTAAACTTGAAATGGGGTGATATATTTATGAATGGATAAAGTTAATAAATCTAGGATTAACTTTTCTTGAAATCCGTTGGGTAGTCAAATCCGTTGGGCAATTATTAAAATTATTTTTATGCGAAACTAAGGGAGCAGGTAATAAATAAGATACCCAAAATGATAGATTTATTTTGTTCTTATTCAAGGCGCTAAAAACGGAGTTATGCCTTCGCATAATGAGTATTTTAGCAACGCAGAAGAAGGGCAAAAGAAAGCTGTCAGATGGGTAGGTTATATTTTACCTGTTCCCTAACTCTGCTTTTTTACATACTGCGTCAAAATCACGATATGTTGTCCTGCTACTTTCCCTTCAATTTGACCAGCGTTATCTTGCACTAACGAAATTCGGCGAACGGCTGTCCCTCTTTTAGCGGTAAAATTAGCTCCCTTCACCGTCAAATCTTTAATTAAAGTAACCGTATCCCCTGCTTGTAAAACATTACCATTGGCATCTTTGTGAATAATCGCTTCTTCTCCGTCCATCAACTCTGTCGCTGCCGCCCATTTAGTGGTGTTGTCTTCCATATACATCATATCCAATAAAGCCACAGGCCAACCTTCTCCTCTTAATCGGTGCAACATCCGCCAAGCCAATACTTGTACAGGAGGATTGGCATTCCACATACTATCATTCAAGCAACGCCAATGATTGGCATCGACTTTATCCGCATTTTCATATTGTTCTTGACAAGTAGTACAAATTAAGGCATGTCCGTCTATCCCTTCTGTTGGCGCGCTTGGTATTAAAAAGGGATTTAAATTATCGGTGGCAGCACATAATTCGCATTGATTGTCTGCACGGGTGGCTAAATCTTGTTGTAAACTCATTTTTGTTGTTTGGTGCAAAGAACAAGAATTTTTTTGTTTTCACCATTATTTAATGGAACATAACTACAAAATCATTAGGTATTACTTTATCCGCATTCCCGATAGGTAATACCATAAAGCTTTTAGAAAAGGACTAAACTTAAAGGAGATAATAATCTTGAAATCTTCCCATAAACTTGTTTCTTCTTCTAAAAATTTAAAAATCTGTTGGATGGAATTTTTTTCATACATGTCGGTATAAATAGACTCCCCTAGCTGATTATGGTTGACTAAGACATCAAGGTATAATGTATCGTAGAAATAAAATTTTTTGCTTAAAATATTACTGGCTGGTGGGCGATTATTTTTGAGATTGCCAATAATTTTCTGTGCCACCTTTTCCATGTTTTTAAAAGCATAACCAGAAGAAGGTTTGACATGTGCCCCTGCTGTACCAATTTTCATCATTCCTTTTTGATTCGCTTTTTGAAAAGGATAATCGGTCATTGGAATAACGCCGTATTCTACTTTTGTGATATGGTATTGGTCAATTTTTAAAATATCTTGAATGTATTTTTTGAGTAAAATATCGTAGGCATCATACTCAATTAAGTCTGGTGTGAACAAAGTAAATTCCACCATTGCCTTAGTTGGAGAAAAAGGCAAGACATAAGTAAAGCTTGTACTGTTTTGCCATTTCACTTGAAAGTCCATCATGACAAAAGTAGTGGTATCAAAAACGGGTTTTTCGGTTTCAATCAGCCAGCCTTTAAAATGTTGTTGGATGGTGAAATAGTCGTCTTTTTCTGCGGCAAAACGGTTGTCTATTCGACTATCAAATACTTGTTGGGCAATATAATTTGCTTGATTTCCTTTAATCTTAATGGAATCATTACTTCTATCAACTGCATTTATTTCATCTTGAACCCAAGTTATATTTTGGGCTTCCGCAATTTGTTGTTTAGCGAATTGATAAAAATTAATACTGGGCAACGTTTTATACAAATAAGGTGCTAGGTCTAAATCAATACTTTTTTGGTTGGTATTAAATTTTCCCTTCGCCCAACTTTTTTCGATTATCGTATCCCATTTGCCATTTCCTTTTTCCCAAAAAGACCAAGTTTTATCGTCTGTTTCCTTTAAATCTTTATCAAGAAGAATAATTTTTTTATGGGTAAACCAACTATCTTCCAACATAGTTAAGGCTAAGTGCAATCCTGCACCGCCTGCTCCGATAATCGCATAATCATAGATGGTTGAAATCATAGTTGACAAGTTTGAAGCGTAAAAATATAGGGAAATTAAAGCAGCATCATTCCAAAAATTGTATCTTATCAATCGACAAAGTAAAAGTTCCTGCCTGTTTATCAGAGATTAAAAAACCAATTTGTTTAATTTTAATAGGATTAATCGCTGGTATATTTTGTAATCGCCGCCCTCGCCAGGTTGGTATAAATTTAGCAAGTGGAAATATAATTTCTTCCCATTCATCTGTTAGTGTTTCAAAGTCCATTTTATAAGAAACCCCATCAAAATTATCATCTGTACGAATACGGAGGCTATATTTTTTACCATCTCCTTTCAACCGAACTTTTACCTTTGAAAAAGATTTAGTAGATCTACTAGTTAATAGACCTCTGACAGAAGCAAAACCACCATTATTTTCTAAAGAAACAATACCACTAAATTGCCATTTGTTATTTGGAGAAATTTCCATTTTACTTTCAGAAATGCCTCCCATTACACCATCATTAATAATACGCCAAGATAGCTGGTTTTTAAAATCAAAAGTTTCTAAAATAATAGATTGAGCCATCATAATATTGAAGTTAACAAATAGAAATAGTGGTAAAAAAAACTGTTTCATGGAATTACAACATAATTTTTACGTTTTTGCTTAAATAAAGGAAGGAATTTATTAAGTTTATGAATAAAGAAATCTAAATAGCATTTTATCAAAACAAGACCATGCCATTAAACAGAAGAAATTTTCTTAAACATACCACCCTAGCTAGTGGCGCAATTGCGCTTAGTAAGACTAAAAAAGAAGAAGAAATACAACTAGCAAATACCCCAAAAGCAGTTGAATTAGAAATATACGCCACCAATTGGGGCTTTCAAGGTACTACTGAACAATTTTGTAAAAAAGCTAAAGATGAAGGTTATGATGGCATCGAAGTATGGGCACCAACAAAAGAAGCCGACAAAGACAAATTAATGAATGCTGTTGCCAAAAATGGATTGAAATACGGTTTTCTAACGGGCAATTCTGGAAGTGATTTTACAAAACATTTTGAAGCATTTCAAAAATACGTCACTTTAGCAACAACTTATCAACCCGAATTTATCAATTGTCATTCAGGGAAAGATTTTTTTACTTTTGAACAGAATAAAAAATTTATCAATTTTACGATTCAAAAATCAAAGGAAACGAACATTCCTATTTACCACGAAACCCATCGAGCGAGAATCTTATTTGCAGCACATATTGCTCGGTCTTTCATTGAAACAATTCCTGATTTACGATTAACTTTAGATATTTCTCATTGGACTTGCGTCGCAGGCTCCTTATTATACGATCAAGAAGAAACAGTTTTAAAAGCATTGGAAAGAACCGACCATATTCATTCAAGAGTTGGTTTAAAAAATGGTCCACAAATTCCAGATCATCGAGCACCTGAATATAAAAATGAGGTGAATACCCATTTTGCTTGGTGGGATAAAGTGATTGAATTAAAATCAGCTAAAGGAGAAAAAGTGACGATGACCACCGAATTTGGTCCTTCAAGTTATATGTGGACATTGCCTTATACTAAAATGCCTGTAGCTAATTTGTGGGAGGTCAATGCAGCTATGATGCGCTTATGGCGAGAGCGGTATAATTAAAGATTAGGGAACAGGTAAAATATAACCTACCCATCTGACAGCTTTCTTTTGCCCTTCT
>CAZXYA010000546.1:0-6363 GCA_964644655.1 uncultured Saprospiraceae bacterium
AAACAACTAAAAGCTTGGAGGAACACCATAAAGTAACATTGGATAAAGTGTATTTAGCAGAAGCTGAAATAAAGGCGATAGAAAAAGAGTTGGCGACGATGACTCAAAAAAAACAAACCGCACAAGCTTATTTTAATACCCTTTTAAATCAGCCTTATACAACACCAATTCCTGTAGAAATAGCGTTGATTGCGCCGTTTTTAACGACGATGACCTTAGAAAATGCCCTGCAACAAGCAAAAGAAAACAGGCTAGAAATTAGAAAAATGGACATGGCTAAATCTATAACCGACCAACAATTACAAGCAAAAAAAGCGGCTTATTTGCCCCAATTGAATTTGGTGGGACAATATGGTATTCAAGGGACTGCTTACAGGACAGAAAAAGAAGATGATTATGCCATTGGTTCGCTGGTTTTAAGTTGGACCATTTTTGCTGGAGATAAAAAACATCAATTAGCGTCGGCAAAGATTGACCAAATAATGATGGGTAAACAAAAAGAAAATTTGCAAAATCAAATTGAATTACAGGTAATCGACGCTTTTTACGCTTTAGAAACCGCCAAAAAAAATCAAGTATTGGTGAAAGCCCAAGCCGAGAGCGCCACAAAAGGCTACCAACTAATTCATAAAAAATTTGTACAAGGACAAGCCAATTTAATCGAAATAACCAATGCTCGAACTCAAGTAACGAATGCCGAACAAGCCATTATTTTAGCGGAGTATGAATATTGGCTAAAAACAATTGCTTTTGAACAGGCGATTGGGAAATGATGCTGGAGTAATTAATGCAGTAGGCAGTAAACAGTATGCAGTTTGCAGCAGTTGCTTAATTATTAAGCTTTTACGAGAGATTGACTTACTACTGGACATTTCTTAGGACACAGAACAGATGGAGAAATCACAGAGGGCACAAAGTTTTGAAAATCAATCAATTAATCCTCTGTGCTCTCTGTGTCTTCTTTGTGAACTCCGTGTCCAAAATGATTTTGTCTAGTAGTAAGGCTGATTGCCCACAACTTGGATTAATTATTTCGTTCTTGAGGGTAGTAATAACCCAAAATAACAATATATTAAAAACCCTATTATGAGAAAAATAAACTATATTCTACTAAGTTTTTGCACACTCCTTTGTTGTACCTGGAGTTGTAAAAACGAATCGGATAATGCTATGACTTTAATGGAAACAGACAATAGTCCTTCCAAAACAGTTTATGCAGAAAAAGCAAAAAGCGTCAACTATCGAACAACCGTCTATAGCAGCGGCAAGATTATGGCAAAAGAAGCCACTAAATTGAGCTTTCGGACAGGCGGTCAAATTCAACAGATTAATGTCAAAGCTGGTCAATATGTTAGAAAAGGACAGGTATTGGCGACTCTAGATGCAGCAGCAATAGACGTGGCACTTCAACAAGCCAATCTAAGCATTGACCAAGCCGCAATTTCCAGTCAAAACATGGAATTATTATTAAAAAAAGCCAATAGAGATTATAAAAATACCTTGGGTTTATACCAAGATAGTGTGGCTACTTTAGAACAGCTAGAAAATGCGGAACTACAAGTTGAAAGTGTAACCAATCAATTAGCCGCAGCCAAGCAAAATCAGTTATTAAGCGAACAACAACAAACGGCTGTACAAATCAATCAACAATACACCGCTATTGTAGCACCAGCAAATGGTACGATTCTTAAAAAATTTGCAGAACCACAAGAGACCGTTGGTGGAGGTACACCTATCTTTTTGTTTGCAGGTAGGCAAAAATCAAAAGTCATTGAAGTGAATGTTACCGATAAGGACATTATTCATTTACAAATTGGGGATACGGCAAAGGTTTATTTTGATGCGCATGCAGGCGAGACTTTTTTAGGACTAGTCCAAGTCATTGACCAAATAGCGGACCCCATTCTCAATACTTTTAAAGTAGAAATTGGCTTACTCCCAACTAAATTAAAATTATTTGATGGGTTTATTGGACAAGTGGCGATTACTACAGGAAAAGCTCGCCCTTTAATTAGTATCCCAATTGATGCTTTAGTCAATGCAGATGGGAAAAAAGGCCGAGTATTTACCCTAAAAAAAGGGAAAGTTAAAGCTACGGCTATTTCCATATTTAAAATTGAAAATGAAACGCTTTTGGTAGACAAGGGATTGGTTGCCAATCAATCTGTTATTGTGTCTGGAACAGGGAATATCAACCCTAAGGAATCGGTTGTGGTGAGGCGGTAGGGAGTAGGCAGTTTTCAGTAGGCAGTATGTTGGCCAAAATCATAAATCTGAAATCATAAATCCATGTAGTTTTTACGGGACAGATTTATGATTCCTGCCTGCTGGCAGGCAGGTAAGATTTATGAACTATGATTTATGATTTTCATGCCTAGGCTTCCTAGTTATTTTTCGGTTTTTTACCCTGTTCCTAATATTAAAAAAAATCCGTGTTAGTGTTCATCTGTGTTAAAAAAATCCGTGTTAAAATCAGTAATAGAAAATGAATATTTCAGAAGCAGCTATAAAATATAGATTATTTACCATCATGGGAATGGTTATCCTAGCATTTCTAGGCATTTCTTCTTTTTTGACAATGCCGAGGGCCGAAGACCCTGCGATTGACATGCCCTTGATTGCGACGGCGGTTATTTATCCAGGAGCAACGCCTGTGGACATAGAAAAACAAGTAGTAGAAGTCATTGAATCCGCCTTAAATGAGTTGGAAGAAGTGAAGGTGATTACGTCCAATATTAAGGAAAATGTGGCAATGATTTTAACAGAATTTGATTATGGGGTGGATTCTGATGTCAAAAAAGAAAAGGTAGAAGCGGTCATTAATAGCATACGGGACAATTTACCAAATGGGATTCAAACTATTAAAATTAGAAAATATAGTACTACCGATGTGCGTCCTTTACAAATTGCGCTTATTTCTGAAACAGCCCCTTATAAAGATTTATGGAAAGTAGGGACCAATTTGGAAAGTAGGCTTAAAAAAATACCAGGAGTACGGAGAAGTGAGGTCGTTGCTTGTCCACAAGAAGAAGTGAGAATAGCTTTGAATCCGATTAAAATGTCGGAGCGAAATGTCGCCATTACAGATATTGAAAATGCGGTTAGAAGTACCAATGCCAATATTCCGGGTGGGTCAATAAAAGTAGCGAACCGTTCTTTTGACATCTTAACTTCTGGAAATTATGGCGATTTAGAACAGATTCAAAACACGATTATCAAGAGTTACCAAGGCAAATTAGTCCATTTAAAAGATGTGGCGCGGGTTTATATGGCTTATGAAGATAAAAAATGGACGGCCCGTTATAATGGAAAACGATGTATTTTAATCAACTTACAACAGAAAGACCAAGTGGATATTTATTCCGTTATTGAGCCTGCTAAAGCGGTGATAAAAAATATGGACTTGCCCTCCAATATGGCATTAGAAATCATTTATGACCAATCGCAGGAAGTACAAAAACGAACCGATGGTTTTAAAGACAACCTTTTGCAAGGCATTTTATTGGTAGGTATTATTATCTTTCTGGTTTTAGGTATACGGTCCGCCTCTTTGGTGATGGTAGCGATTCCTTTTTCCATGTTGACAGGCCTATGGGTAGTCTATACTTCTGGCTATATTCTAGAACAAATGACGATAGCTGCTTTGATTGTAGCTTTAGGTTTATTGGTGGATAACTCCATTGCGATTGTGGAAAATATAGAGCGATTTCTGCGCAAGGGCTTCACGCCTAAGGAAGCGGCGATTAAAGGGACGCAACAATTAATTGCACCAGTAGCAAGTGCTACTTTGACTACGATTTTAGCCTTTTTGCCGATATTAGGCTTGAATAATACGACAGGGGCTTTTATTCGGTCTTTGCCGATTACCGTTATTGCTACTTTGACTGCTTCCTTTTTAATTGCTATTACGGTGACGCCTTTTTTTGCAACTCGTATTTTGAAAAAACGGAGGTCAGGAGAAAAACCAAAGACGACCTTTATTTTTCGACAATTACAAAACTTTGTGGAAGGTACTTTTACCAAGGCATTAAATTGGACGATGCAAAATCGACTATTATCTGTTGGTTTGACCTTGGCTAGTTTGATTGGTGCTTTATCGCTTTTTCCAACCGTTGGCGTTACCTTTTTTCCAAAAGCAGAAAAACCCCTGTTTAGAATTCAAGTAGAATTGCCCGAAGGCTTTAATCAAGATGCGACCATTGAGGTGGTCGAATATGTAGAAACTGTTTTGGCAGCGCAATCAGAAATTGATTATTACGTCTCGAATATTGGTAGTAGCAATCCAAAGATATATTATAATATGCCTGTCAAAACCTATTCCAAAAGGTATGCAGATATTTTGGTTTTTACCAAAAGTTATGACCCGCATGCGACTACGGTCTTTTTGGACGAGTTAAGAAGTGTTTTTGATAATCATCCCAAAGCACAAATTAGTATTACAGAGTTTAGTCAAGGCCCAGTTGTCGGCGCACCCATTGGCATAGATATTACTGGAGAAAACCTAGATAAATTGAAAACTTATGCCCAACAAGTGACTAAAAAGATGGAAAAAATCCCAGGTTTTATCAATATTAGAAACCCTTTAAAAATAGATAAAACAGATTTGTTTTTTGATATAAATAAAGAAAAAGCCCTTTTGTTGGGAGTTCCGATTCATACCATCGACCAAACCATTCGGAGTTTTGTACAAGGTCGCAATATTGGCGTATTTCAAGATACTAAAGGCACAGAATATGACTTAGTGGCTCGGATGGATTTTGATGACCAATTTAAAATTGCTGATTTTGAAAAGATTTCTGTACCCTCGCTGAAAGGTTTTTTTGTGCCGCTAAAACAAGTAGCCGATTTAGTTTTTAAGCAAGCTCCTGGCAATATTGCCCATACCGATTTTGAACGCTCTGTTTATATTGAAGCGGATGTAGCAACGGGTTATTTGGTGACAGATTTGGTGGAACAATTAAGAACCCCTTTAGATTTTATAGAATGGAATGAAGGCTATACTTATCAGTTTAAAGGAGAAGTAACCAACAAAAAGGAATCTTTTGGGGGCATGGGCATTGCCGCAGGTTTGGCATTATTACTTATTTTGAGTGTCTTGATTATTCATTTCCAATCTTTTAGTCAACCATTGATTGTTTTTTCGGCATTGCCTTTTGCCATTATCGGCGCTATTTTAGCCCTTTTTCTGACAGGCATTCCTTTTTCTTTTATGGCATTTATTGGCTTAACTAGTTTGATTGGGATTGCCATCAATAATTCCTTAGTCTTAGTAGATTATGCCAATGAACTTAGGCGCGAAGGAAAGGAGAGAACTATTGCTATTAAAGAAGCCGCAAAAATACGATTTATTCCCATTGTTATGACGACGCTCACCACTATTCTGGGCTTATTGCCCTTGACTTTGGCAGGCGGTTCCCTATGGTCTCCGATGGGTTGGGTGATTATTGGTGGATTGATATCCTCTACTTTTTTTGTTTTGTTGATAATTCCTATTTTATACCGTTGGTTTACCCCAAAATTAATTGGGAAAAAGACGGATTTGAAGGTGGTGTAAAGTCCGAATTGTCCGAATCTATGAATTCGGACAGTTGGAATTAGTAATTTTAATATACGTTAATCTAATTTTAATGAATTGATAATCAATGGTTTAAATATTTTTTTGAAAAGATGAATCCGAAAATAATAATTCGGACGTCCGAATTACTATTTTCGGACTAAATAACTTCATTTTACAAGTAGTTTTGTTTTGTCAACTTATGCGAAGCGCATTTTTAAAAGATAAAACAAAACCATCATGAACCATTTAACAACTATTCAAAAGGAAATAATCCCCGCTAATTTATTGGCGTCCTCTATTAAAAATGGATTGCCAAAACAAGATATGCAAATCGAATTATTGCAGACAGCCTTGCCTTTTTTTACAGATAAGATAGGTCAACAACAGTTTTCACAAAAGCTACCAACAGCTCATTTACTACCCCTTTATCAACAGCCTTTAAAGCCTACTTTAGTTGCTACAGAACTAACAATCAATACGGCTAAGGATGCAAATAATTTATGGCTAACAGAAGTGGCAGCACATGTTGCTGCTTCTTTAACGGAATTTGAATTTACCTTGGATAAATTAAGTCGATTAATTTATTTAAGCCCTAGACAAATCAGACGAAGATTGAAACGATTAACGGGGAAAACATTCTCTCAATATTTAAAAGAAGCCCGTTTGCAAGTGGCCTATCAACTACTAGTTCAGCAAGAAGTTAAGACCATTAAAAAACTAGCTTATCAAGTTGGTTTGCGAGATGTAAAACATTTCTCTAAGCAATTTAAACAATATTTTGGCGATAGTCCTTCGACTTTTTTAGC
>CAZXYA010000547.1:0-6324 GCA_964644655.1 uncultured Saprospiraceae bacterium
AACTGCCTCCATATAACACCTTACAAACACTTATTGCCAATGCCGTTAGCGCATACGGACGAACTCTACTAAATAATTAAGAAACTCATTTGACCGATAGTCATAAAAAAGCAATGGACAAATTGTTAGAAAGACCACCAGCAAATGAAAGAGCCGATAATGCTCCCTATCCATTAACCGAATTGAAATATTTTGACCCAACGGATAGTGCCAAAAGTATCAAGTCAAATATCGAAAAACTATTGCAGATTCAGCATATTGCTAAAATCATTTACCCACTTATTGATAAACTCAAACTTAATCCAGATGCCATTAGATATTATGATGAACTGGTTATTCGCTATAAAATAGACCAAATCAAACGGCGAAAAGCACTTTCCAAATACCTGCACCTACTAGCTTTTGTGATTTATCAGCTTTGCCAGTTTGAAGACCAACTTACGGATATTTTATTACTGGAATGTCGGTCGGTTAAAAACATAGTCCGTAAAGAGCATTTAGAAAGAAAACTTGAATTGCATAACCAGAATAAGCCTACAACGGATTTAGTTTTTAATAACTACTGTGAGACTCTTGATAAAGAAGCATTGATAAGAGATATGCTCTGGGCAAAAGTTATTGCTTTAAACGATACTCAATTGATTCAATTTTTCAGAGAAATTTTTCCTGAACAGGTAGAGGGATTATTAGATAGCGAGACGGTTAGAGGATGGCAGCAAAAACAAGAAAGTAGCGATACAGACGCTTACTTTGATATTTTAGAAAGCTATTCCCTTTCTTTACAAAAGAAGGTAGCTGCTATTGTTAAAAACCTCCATTTCAATGAGCGAAATTCAGGCCAACAACTCATGGAAACTATCGGAGAATATCGACAAAAGAATGGGGCTATCACTAAAACAATCCCTGCTACATTTTTATCCGACAAAGAAAATAAAGCAGTTTTTGGTGTTGAAGATAAATTTAGAATCTCTTTGTTCAAAGTCTTATTCTTTGATGCCATTTGTCAGGCAATCAGAGCAGGAGCGATTAATTTAAAATATTCCTATCGCTACAAAGCTTTTGATGAGTACCTTATTACATTGGACTTATGGAAGAAAGACAAAGAAGCATTATTGGTACAAGCGGAATTAAGCCACCTTAATGTTTTTGATACCATAATGAATAAACTCAAAAAGAGGGTTGATGCCGCTTTTCACAGCACTAATCAAAGCATCCTACTTGGAGAAAACAAGTATATGCGGTTTAAAGAAAACGGAAATTTTAGTGTAGCTACTCTCTCTGTAGATAAGCCTAAAGAACAAAAGTTAGCAGATATTTTTCCTGATGCTAAGATTATTCCTTTATCTGAAATATTAGCTACCGTCAATCATACTACGGGGTATTTGAACGATTTTATCCACTTTCAATCCAAATACCCTAAAGAACGACCTAATAATCCACTATTTTATGCTGGCATAACTGCTTATGGTTGTAATCTCGGCATCCCAACCATGACTAAAGTGGCAACGCCAATGACCGAGGCAGAATTAGAAAATACTGTCAACGCCTATTTTAGTCTGGCAAATATTGATAAAGCCAATGATACTATCGTTAATTTTATGGCAAAAATGGAGCTGCCACAACTTTATAAACGATATAAAGACCAGTTGCATACTTCTAGTGACGGACAGAAATTTGGCGTAAAAGGTAACTCGGTTCACTCGGCTTACTCTTACAAATATTTTAAAAAAGGCAGGGGCGTAACTGTTTATACCCACACAGACGAGCGACAATTCCAACCATATTCAACGGTCATTAGTCCTACCGAAAGAGAGGCGACTTATGTGGTTGATGGCTTGACTCATAACGAGGTTATTAAATCTACTATTCACAGTACCGACACGCACGGCTACACCGAGGCAGTATTTGCACTAACCAATTTGTTAGGATTTGAGTTTGCTCCACGGATTGCTCGACTTTACAAGCAACAATTATATGCTTTTGCCAAGAATGCTACTTATGCCAAAGATGGTTACAAAATACTACCTGATGGTTATATTAATATGGAACTGATCAAAGAAAATTGGGATAATATCTTACGACTAATCACTTCTATTAAACTCAAAGAATGTTCTGCCTCTCAAATATTTAAGCGACTGAACTCTTATTCCAGACAGCATCCCGTTTACAAAGCCTTAAAAGAATATGGTAAAATCATTAAGACTCTGTTTATTCTAAAATACATAGATGATGTGGAACTACGTCAAGCCATCCGAAAACAACTCAATAAGATTGAAAATGCCAATCGTTTTTCCGCAGCTATCCGATTCGCTAATAATGGTGAATTTATTTTCCCTACTAGACAGGAACAATTAATTGCAGAGTCTTGTACCAGATTGATTAAAAACTCCATCATCTGTTGGAACTATATGTTCTTAACTTATTGTATCCAAAATGCAGAAACGGAACAAAGAAAAAAGGAAATTATTGAGGCGGTGAAAGCTGGTTCAGTTATGGCGTGGCAGCACATTTATTTTCATGGGCTATATGATTTTTCGGATGATAAACTCAAGGATTCATTCAATTTAATTAACTCCCAAAATTATAGTATTGATTTGGATTCTATTTTGGGATAACGGCAAATAATTGTTAAGTTCTGATAATCAATAGCCTTTACAAATATAAGTGGGCAATTTTATCCTTTTGTGCAGCTAGACCCTTAATCCCGAAACCCTCTCTATGTCGCTGGTCGATGTGTATAGTACCCTTGTGCATGAGCAATGCCATATCTGGCAATATACACATGGCAAGCCCTCCCGTAATGGCTACCATAGGTCATCAAAAGCCAAAAGGGAGAATTTGCCCACGAAAACAAACCGCTTACATAAAAGCCCTGTTAGCTGCGTTTAACGAGAAAACAATCACAGCATCCAAAACAATGATAAACAGCACAGAAGTCAGCATTCACTCTAATGCTTAATCACCTTCCCATTAGCAATCACCTGACCCTCTGCGTTAATAACTTGATAGAAGTATAATCCATTCGCAAGGTGAGTTGTAGAGATTTGTTGAGTAATATCTTTTAAAGTAGTCGTTTGCACCTGCCGACCAGTTACATCAAACAATGATAATTGGAACAATTTATCATTATTTGAAAATTCTTTTTCTATGATTAGAAAATTTGCAAAAGGATTTGGGGACAAAGAATATAGAATTCTATTCTCTTTTTGATTATTTATTGAAGTAGTTTTGTTTGTTAAATTTTCATACCACATTATTCTAGAATCTTTCCAAAATGCAGCTAATATATCTGAATCTCCATCATTATCTATATCACCAATACAAATATCGTTTTCTAAGAAATCATTAACTGATAATATTTTTTCGTTTGAAAAATCACCTAATCCATTGTTTTCATACCATGCTAATTTATCATCCAAGTCAGAGGTAGATAATACATCTATATCTCCATCGTTATCTAGGTCTTCAGTATATACGTGTCTTGCTCCTTCTGCGGTAGTACTTATTAAGTTTTGACTAGAAAAAGAACCAGAGCCATTGTTTTCGTACCATGCGATTTTGTTATCACTATAGGAAGCGGATAATACATCTAAATCCCCGTCTCCATCTATATCTGCAAGTTCAGCATTCTGCCCTGATTTTATCTCAGTTGTGATAATTCTCTCAAGAAAGAATGAATTATTGCCATCATTTTCAAACCAAGCAATCTTAGGGTGATTACCTAAAAAAGCTGATAAAATATCTAAGTCACCGTCTAAATCTATATCCCCTACAATGGCACTTCTAGGAGCAATAAATATTGAAGAAACAAATATGTTTTGTGCAGAGAAAGAACCAGAGCCATTATTTTTATGCCACACTAATTTGTGGTCATAATTACTGGGAAGCCAACCAGAGGTGGAAAGAATATCAATATCTCCATCTTTATCAATATCTACAGGAGAGATAAAATTAACATTCCCTAAATTACGTGCTATTACTTTTTCTTCCGAGAAATTTCCAAAGCCTTTATTTTCAAACCAACTGATTTTGTTTTCAGAAAAGAAAGCTGAAATTAAGTCTAAATCCCCATCTCCGTCTATATCAACAGTTGATACTTTAGTTGCCTCATCAACTCTAATTTCATAGCCCCAAGATACCTCAGCCCTATGGCGTCCCTTTCCTGACCAAATAATAATTTGCTCCGAAAAAAATCCATTTCCATTATTTTTATACCATGCAATAGTAGTACTCGCAGAAATAGCATCTAAATCTCCGTCTCCATCTATATCTGCTAAATGAATATCAAACATCCTACCAGCGGAAATGGAAGAAATTCTGGTTTCAAGAAAAGAACCATTACCATCGTTCTGATACCATGCTATTTTATCATCATAATTTGAAGCTGTAGCTATATCTATTTTACCATCATTATTGAAATCCTCCGCTAAAATATCAATTGAACTAAAGGGATTATTCGTAATCAATTTTGATTCCTCTTCAAAATTTCCACCATTCTTGTTTTCATACCAAACCACCGAACCATTTTTAAAAGTGGCAATGACATCTACATCATTATCACCATCAATATCTATTGTTCTTATATTTTTAGCATCAATTCTTGGATAAATTCGAGTACCAATTTTATTTGATTCAAAATTGCCTAAACCTTTGTTTTCATACCATAATATTTGTCCCCCCATAATCCCTGTGACAATATCAAAATCTTCATCATTATCAAAATCGGCTATGCCAATACTACCGACTCCTGCATTTAGATTAGCTATTAGCTTTTCAGAAGAAAAAGCTGTTTGTCCATTATTTTCATACCACACAATCTTTGTTATATCTGAGTTAGATATATATTCGCTGGCTGCGACTATATCTGTGTCTCCGTCTCTATCAAAATCAATTGCAAAAACGTCTCGTGCGTAATCTAAGTCCGAAGAAATTACAAGTTGTTCAGAAAAATTTCCTCCTCCTTTATTTTTGTACCAAGCAATTTCATCATCAGCCTTTGATGCCGATATAATATCTATCCATCCATCTTTATCCAAATCTTCTGCATATATTTTAGTGTGAGCAAACCCACCTCCGAAAGGATTTATTTCTGAAGAAATAATTTTTTCTTCAGAGAAGTTATTTCCTCCATTATTTTCGTACCATGATATATTTTGATGAGAACCAGTTATTATGTCTATGTCTCCATCGTTATCTATGTCAGTTGAAATAATATCATCCAATTCATGGATAATATACTTACTTAATTGTACAGAAATAAAAAATTGATTAATAAAATTTCCAGAACCATCATTTTCATACCATGATAATATACCTGTCCGACTTGATGCTGTTATTATGTCCATATCTCCGTCTTTGTCTAAATCTTCAGAATGGATACTTACAGGATTACAAACATCACAGGAAATAAAAGGCTCGGTTTCTACAAATTGACTTAATAATAAAGATGGGAATAAGATTGAAAAAATTGAAATAGTTAATATCTTTTTCATTAGTTGGGTTAATTATTACTGAGTTATGATTTAAATTGTTTTTCTAGTTCAATTTTCGACTCTCCACAAAGTTCTTAACTGTCAACCGATTCACACCCAATATTCGTCCAATCCCACTATAACTAATCTGCTTGTCGAGTAGCTCTTTAATGGTATCTTCTTTGCCTGATAGTTTAGTCTGCTTGGAAAGACTTCCTTTGGGTCTGCCCAACTGCTTACCTTCACTTTTCTTTCTGGCAAGGGCTTCTTTGGTGCGTTGAGAAATTAGTTGCCGTTCAATCTCTGCGGAAAGTGAAAAGGCAAATGCTAGCACTTTAGAGTTAATATTATTGCCGAGTTCGTATTGTTCTTTGATGGTATGTACTTTTACGTCTCTATCCATACAGGTGTGTAAGATGCTCATTACCTCCATCAAATTCCTACCTAATCGAGATAATTCAGAAACAATTAAAATATCATTTTCTTCTAATTGCTCCAAAGTTTGCCCCAATAATCGGTCAGCTAATTTCCTGCGGCTACTCACCGTTTCTTCCACCCACTTATCAATGGTAATTTTTTGAGCATCAGCGTACTTCAAAATCTCAAACCGTTGGTTCTCGACACTTTGCTTGTCCGTACTGACTCGAATGTAGGCATAAATCATGGCAATATTTTAGCTCTGTTATATTAAGCCCTATTTCGGAGTTAAATTACTACTTTTTTGCTAAAAATAAAGGGTGTTAAATATACTCAATTACTGTGGAATGAAAACGAGCGTTTTTTATATCATTTAAACCTCAAATTATGCCCCTCATTCAGATTCTTTCGGATAAAAAACGAGCAGAATATCAAC
>CAZXYA010000548.1:0-2282 GCA_964644655.1 uncultured Saprospiraceae bacterium
ATTTTGTCCCGCTGGGACAGTTTCAACGGAAAACGTTACAGTCAGAAAGTTTAGAATTAACCATTACCTAAATTTCAAATCAATAAAGGAATTTTATAATTTGCCATCTGTAGTTAGATAAGTCAAGATAGCATATTTAACTAAAGTTTAGACTTCGTTTTTCAAACAACATTAGTAATCTCTCAAAAACTACGTCATCTAAATACCAACCAAAAAATAGAGATTTTAAAAGAGAGCTTTGTCAGATTCAAAAGTCTATCCCTAACAACAGATTCTAAAAAATTAATTCAAACAAGCATAATTTTTGCCTTATAAAACTATTTTCTTACCTTTCCCAAAATAATTAGCATTTATGGATTTCTTAACTGCATTCCCTTACTTTGGTATAATACTTATAATACTCTTGAACCTTTTGCTGGTAAAAAGTCGAGAAATACAGGAAGAAGACATCGACCATGTGGCTGAGCATTAAATCTAATAATTATGCTAGACTATCTTAGCCAACATTTTACCGTTCTTTTTTTAACTACGCTATACATTGGTGGTTGTTTATATGTTGGTTGGTATTTTAAAAAGAAAGCTTCACAAGGAGTAGAAGGCTATTATATTGCCAAACGAGAAATCCCTGGCTGGGTGATTTCTTTAGCTTTTTTCTCTACTTCAGCTAGTACGAATACCTATATCGGACAGGCAGGGAAATCCTTTCAGTTTGGCTTGTCTTGGGCATGGATGGGCTTTATTTGGACCTTTTTCTGCGTGGTTTCTTGGCAATTATTAGGACCTAAAATGCGCTTTCAATCGGCTCGTTTAAAATCTTTTACCATTCCCGATTATTTTCACTTGCGCTATAAAAGTAATTTGGCAAAAGCCATAAGAATACTATCAGCTTTTATCATCTTATTTGCCACGATTTGGTATATGGTCGGCATAGCCAAAGGTTGTGCGCATGTCCTGACTGCGGTCTTGGATATTCCTTATGAATGGGGCGCTTTAGCCATCATTTTCATTACTTGTGCTTATACGATTTGGGGTGGGATGTATAGTGTGCTATGGACAGATGCTATACAAGGAATTATTATGTTTGGCGTGGCGATTATTATGTTATTATTGCCTTTTATTTATGCAGGTGGGGTCGATAATTTAATGGAAAGTATTAGCCAAACCAATCACGTTTCTAAGTCAGGCGAACCAATGGGCAATGGTTTGGTCACTTTTGGAAATTTAGTTTCTTTCTTATATATCTTAGGCATTGGGATGGCAGTTGGCATGAAGCAAATTTCGGAACCTAAAAACCTCATTCGCTTCTACTCTATCAATAATGCCAAAAGTATGCGTTTTGCTATGATATGGACGCCTGTTTTTTTAGGCATTTCTTTGGTTTGTGTGATGGGTTTAGGCGCATTGGTACACGGTATGGCAACGGAAGCAGAAGCGGCTTATTTAATCAATCATACGGATGAAGTCGTCGGTTTTATGCTGGATAAATTTGATAATAAACTAGTTAATGGCATTTGTGTAGCAGGGTTATTTGCCGCAGGGATGTCTTCTTTAGCTTCTGTTATCATTATTATTGGAACTGCTTTTGTGAAAGATATTTGGCATTTAGTCCAGCCAATGCCCGAAAATAAAATTATTCCTAGGACGAAATGGTTTATGTTTGTTTACTGTATTCTAGTCTATATTTTAACGCTCTATCCAATGGCAGGTATAGTAGAGTTAACGGCTTTTGCTGGGGCTGTTTTTGCAGCTAGTTTTTTCCCTGCTATTTTTGGTGGGTTGTATTTAAAATGGGGAACAGATGTTGCGGCCTTATCTTCGATGATTGTTGGGATGCTGGTGAATATAATTTGGCGCTTTGCTTTTCGATTTGAATATGAAGGGTTAAAAGATATTCATGAAATTATTCCTGCTTTTTTGGTGGCTATGGTGACTTATTTGGTGGTGAGTTGGTGGACGCCTAATCGAAAGCCTGATGCAGTTCATTTAGAAAAGGTTTTTGGGAAGTCTTAACACGGATGATTAATAACACGGATATTGGTATTAGGCGAAAAAAATATTTTTTATCTACTGTACAAATAAACTTCAATATGTACTAATTTTCTGTTAGACTAAAGTTTCAATAAATTTTAGTTCATTCCAAGAAAAATCCGTTAAAATCTTACTAATCCGTTAAATCCGTAGTAAATCCTCCTAGTATGTCTATCTTGTTAATATTCAAAACCCTAGCCATCCCACCCGCTTCGCGGTTCTCTCGCTTAAATCTGCGACGGCTTTTGCCCAGA
>CAZXYA010000548.1:2382-6295 GCA_964644655.1 uncultured Saprospiraceae bacterium
CTGCGGGGTAGCTTATTTTGTCATCCCACCCGCTTCGCGGTTCTCTCGCTTAAATCTGCGACGGCTTTTGCCCAGAGGCAAAAATGGTAGGCAAAAAGGACATTTACTCTGCGGGGTAGCTTATTTTGTCATCCCACCCGCTTCGCGGTTCTCTCGCTTAAATGTCCACAGGACATTTACCCTTCGGGTTCGCTCGTTCATCCTTCGGGTTCGCTCGTTCACATTTTTAAATAAAAATCCTTGGTCAAGTCAATATACTCAGCAGAATGTTTTTTACCTTTTTGCTGATAAATAGTTAATTCATCTTTCATAAGCGTATCAACAGCTGTCTTCTCAAACTGCATTAACAAACGCTCCACCGAACTATCAGGACGAGATTTTACTTCTGTAATTTTAGTACAATATAAAGCATAACTTTTAGCTACTTCTTGAAAGCGCAAGCCTTCAATCAAGGGTAAGATTACACAAAATTTACCATCTTTAGCCAATAATTTTCGAGCGGCTGTCAATAATTCCCCATGTCCTAATTTTACCGTATGCCGAACATTATTTCTATCTTGATTATCAGAAAAAGTGCCTCCTGAGAAAAAAGGTGGATTGCTCACAATTAAATCATATTCTTCTCGACTTAATTTAGCATAATCTTGGATAGATGCTTTCTTAGCGGTTAATCTATCCGACCAATCGGCATTTTCCATATTGGTTTTTGCTTCCAAATAAGCACATTCTTCTATTTCTACACCTACTATATCCGCCTCACAACGTTGTCCTAACATAACAGCAATCACTCCACTACCTGTTCCTATATCTAATGCTTTAGTTGCTTTTGACACATCACACCAAGCGCCTAATAAAACGCCATCCGTCCCAATTTTCATCGCACAATCTTTTTGCTCAATCACAAATTTTTTGAATTGGAAGGGTTCGTATATTTTTGCTGTTTTTTCTGTATTAGTCATAAGAAAATAATTGAAAGATAACTACTATTTATTAAATTGCTAATGCAAAGGAATGAATTAAAATTAAAATGACAATTAAAATTAAAATCGCTACTGATAATCAGTAAGTTGCAATTTTAAAATGTAAAATTAGTTTTGAAGTGTTCCAAAGGTATTATTCAAACGATTAGAAAAGAAGGAGGTTGCAATAATTTAACACCTTATTTATTAGCATTGATTGCAAGAGCTTGTTCTATATAATAACGAACAGTATTTTCATCTAACTCTTTCTGAGGTAAAACTCTTATCGCCTTACCTTTACCAGTCAATAAACCAAATTTATCCTCCATTTTTGTACCTTTTAAAAACCCGAAATCTATTCCATAAGGCATCGTTCGCATGTGGCAAATGCCTCCTTTTTTATTGCCATAAGTCGTAATTCGTTCTTTTTTGGTTTCTATAATGCCTTCATAGGATAATAACAAATCCCTTGCTGCGAGAAACAAGTCCTTATGGGGAGACTCTAAATCTTTATCATATTGCATAACTTAAACTGGATTAAAATAAATTTATAAAAAAAGAAATAATCTTGTCCGGATTAGTAAATACATCCCAAGAATTCCATCGTAAGAAACGGCCAATAATTACGCCAATAACAGATAAAATTGTTATCATAACTAGCCACCTTTTTCCAAATCTCAACTTATCCCAAACTATATAAACAGCTAATCCATAAAGCAGTAATCCCATAAACGTATATATACTAAAAAAAACAATTTCTTGCCATAAACCCGTTGTCTTATCTGCTCTAAAATATTTTAAATCTGTAATCAAATATAAAGTATTAGGTAGCCATAATAGCCATAGGAAGCATAAAATTTTTATCCAAATTAGCCTTTTATTAACTGGAATAAAAAAAGCAATGCTAACGGGTATCCATGCTAGCAATAAATTCCACAATAAGCCAGTATTTCCTCTATTACTAAGGAATTGCCAAACAGTCAGCTTTGACCAATCAATATTCCATTGATGCCAACGGTATAATTCTAAAATTAGGAGTAAGCAAGTAAGGATAATTGCCCATTTTAGTAATTTTCGTTTCATTGATTAATTTTTATTATCGGGAAGTTATTATTAGCAAAGATAAACCCAAATTAAATCAAAGAATAGCATAGCAATAAATTATTAAAATAACATATATGGAATCATTTCTGAGTCATCAGCGTTAAGCATAAAATTCTTATTAAAAACAACTCAAATTTGTCCAGAATGTGGATCAATTAGAGGTTGGTGCAACTATCAAAAAATACTATCTTCGCACTTTATTGTAAAATTGCTCGTCAATATTTTGTTTTATCTATATTTTGAAAGATAAACAAGCAAAATTAGACCTCAAATAGCAAATAAAGTAGTTGCTTAGTACAAAATCTGTATCCATGAAATTAGCCACCAGATACAACTCCAAAGAGACAGAAGCAAAATGGTATCCATATTGGATGAAGAAAAAATATTTTGCGTCCAAACGGGACGATAGAGAAGCCTTTTCTATTGTCATTCCCCCACCCAACGTCACAGGTGTCTTACACATGGGGCACATGTTAGATAACACCATTCAAGATATTTTAATTAGAAAAGCTAGATTGGATGGCAAGAATGCTTGTTGGGTACCTGGTACAGACCATGCTTCCATTGCCACAGAGGCAAAAGTTGTTAAAAAATTACGGGCAGAAGGAATCAAAAAAGGAGACCTAAGCAGAGAAGAATTTTTGAAACATGCTTGGGATTGGACAGACGAATACGGCGGTACTATCTTGATGCAACTTAAAAGATTAGGGGCTTCTTGTGATTGGGATAGAACAGCTTTTACGATGGATGAGGTTCGCTCTAAGCAAGTTATCCAAGTTTTTGTTGACCTCTATAATAAAGGTAAACTATACCGTGGTTTGCGAATGGTTAATTGGGATCCCGAAGCACAAACGGTCCTATCTAATGAAGAAGTAATTCACGGAGAGGAAGATTCTTTTTTATATCATTTACGGTATAAAATTGACCATGAAGGGGAAGCATCACTTGAATTAGCTCGATTAGCTAGACAAATAAAACAACTCAAAAGTACGGTTGCTAGTTATAAACCGCTATCCAATGGTAGAGGGGTTTATAATAAATCAGCTTATCAATCATTTTGTAATCAATTAGCTAAATTAGAAAAAGAATTCGCAGCAAAAGAAGAAGCTTATAATTGGTTAACCGTTGCCACCAAACGGCCAGAAACAATTATGGGTGATACAGCGATTGCCGTTCATCCAGACGACCCTCGTTATACCCATTTAAAAGGCAAACGAGCTATTGTTCCTTTAATTGGTCGCTCTGTTCCGATTATTTTTGATGATTATGTAGATATGGAATTTGGGACAGGGGCATTGAAAGTAACACCAGCGCATGACCCGAATGATTATGAAATTGGTTTACGGCATAAGTTAGAAGTCATTGATACCATTGCCGATAATGGAACGCTCAATGAAAAAGCCCAAATCCATATTGGCAAAGATCGTTTTGAAGCAAGGGATTTGGTTAAAAAAGACTTGGAAGTTGCTGGCCATTTAATTCGATTAGAACCTTATAACAGTAGCATTGGTCGGTCTGAACGAACAGGCGCAGTTGTGGAGCCAAAATTATCTTTGCAATGGTATGTAGATATGAAGCAAATCGCTGCCCCTGCTTTGGAAGCAGTAATGAGCGATGAAATAGAATTTTTCCCAAAGAAATATAAAAATACGTACCATACTTGGATGGATAATATCCGAGATTGGTGTATTTCTCGTCAGTTATGGTGGGGGCATCAGATTCCAGCTTGGTATTACGAAGGCGAAACTTTTGTAGCCACTACTGCGGAAGCAGCCTTAAAATTAGCACAAGCTAAATTTGGCAATCAGGTAAACTTAGTGGATTTAAAACAAGATGAAGATGCCTTGGAT
>CAZXYA010000549.1:0-6255 GCA_964644655.1 uncultured Saprospiraceae bacterium
AGGAGTTGTGCCAACTCAACGGCTTTTATTTCTTGCGAAATAAGGTCTGTCTGGGAGAAAATGCTGATATTTGCTCTCCTAGCGTGGCGTGGAAATCTCTTAGAAGGTAGTACACTTTAAAAGGGTATTGGCAAAACTGCTGTTATAAAGATTTGCTGATTTTTGGATAAATCATTTCTGCTTACTACTTTTAGCCAACCCCAAGCCGCAAGGCTAAATTTTGAGAAAACAGCAGTCTATGAGAAAAACACAATATGACCTAGATACACCCCTGTATCATTTCAATGGTAAAGAGCCTTTTACCATTCGACAAGCCTGTGAAGGAGTACAAATTTTTGGTGGAATCGGTAGCGGTAAGACGAGCGGAAGCGGTGCAGCTTTAGCCCGTTCTTATCTTAAAGCTGGCTTTGGTGGTTTGGTGCTTTGCGCCAAAAAAGATGAGGTGGACACATGGAAAAGATACGCCAAAGAAACGGGCAGAAGTGAACGCTTAATTATCTTTGATGCAAGCGGCGAATGGCGTTTTCCATTTCTTCAGTATGAAGTCAGCAGGAAAGGGGAGGGGGCAGGATATACCGAAAATTTAGTTAGATTATTTACCACCGTTAATGAGGCAATGGAGCGCAGCAAGGGCGGCGGCGGCGATCCATACTGGACAAGAGCAATGGCACAGTTGATACGAAACGCTATAGAGCTTTGCTTGCTGGCAACGGGTAAAGTTTCGCTCCCTCTAATCAATGAAATCATTATGAGCGCACCCAGCAACCCAGAGCAAAGGGATAGTATGGAGTGGCAGAAAAAAAGCAAATGCTGGGAGCTTCTAGCCATCGCAAATGATAAGGATTTTAACGAGTGGGAGCTTTACGATTACCGCAGCACCGCAGCCTTTTTTTTGAAAGAATATTGTGAGCTTGCCCCTAAGACCCGAAGTGGTATTTTGTCGATGTTTACGAGCATGGCAGATGCTCTATTACGCCGACCTTTTAGGATGCTATTTTCAGAGCCATCCCCTAGCAAAAAAAACGCCCTTCCAGAGCTTACCCATAAGGGCTTTATCATCGTCATGAATTTACCTGTAAAAGAGTATGGAGAGAGTGGACGAGCCGCCCAAGTTATCTATAAATATATGTGGCAACAGGCGGCAGAACGTCGCAACATTTCCGAGAATGATAAACCTATTTTTTTATGGGTGGACGAGGCGCAGAACTTCGCCACAGAATATGATATGCAGTTCCAAGCTACGGCGAGAAGTTCAAGAGCCTGTACCGTCTATCTAACCCAGAATTTACCGAACTATTACGCCGAAATGGGGGGCGCACATAGCAAGTATAGAGTGGATAGTTTAGTCGGTAATTTACAGACCAAAATCTGGCACGCTAATTCCGACCCAGAAACCAACACAAACGCCGCTGATGTGATAGGGCGAGTATGGCAAGAACGTAAATCCGCTGGGATGTCTTATGGCGGCGATAATGTGGGTTTGTCGGAATCAGCACAGGAAAGTTATGATTACTTAGTTATACCCCAGCGATTCACTTATTTACGCAAAGGGGGAGAGCCAAACGATTTCAATGTTGAGGCAATTATTTTTCAAAGTGGGCGCAAATGGTCAACTAAGAAAACCTTTTTAAAAACCACCTTTAATCAAAAACAACTATGAGTAAACGAGTACACGACATTAGCGGAGGGATAGACTCCTCCATTATCACGGGCGGCAACGCTCAAATGATAGAAATGATTTTTTACAGCGTTCTGGCTTGGTTCAGTATTACCCTTGATTGCTTTCTAAGGCGTGACTTTGGAGAGCGTTATTATACCAGAGCCAACTTCTTTATTGGCTTTTGGGTGTTGAATTTCTTTTTCTTCTTTTTGTCCATCTTAGTAGGGCTTGGTTTTAGTGGTACGGGTTCTGATGGTCAATGGTATGTGTGGTATGGGTATTTGATTTTGAGTGCTTACCATTTTTGGAAAATTTGGGTTAATGCCCAGATAGGACGACCCCAGCACTCAATCTATGACGGTACGAGCCACTTAGAGCCAGTAGGCAAATTCTTATTGAAATACATTAATCCGCTTATTGCTAAGATTGCCATGCTCTTAGGAAGATTAACGTTAAACAGCGATAATGCTAAACTCTTGAAAAAGTCTTTAAGCCTTTCTCCTGTTTTTCGCAGCCCCGAAGAATTTACAAAAATGTATGTTGAGCCGTTTGTATTGGTTCTTATCTTACTTTTTGTGCCTAGCGTTCCGTCTTTATGGCTCACTATCTGTTTAATTTCTCACATCGTCTTTACCCGTATGCGTTACAGGAGCATGAGAAGTGACGAGCTTGACGTGTCAGATGGTATCATTGAGGCAGCAACGGCGAGGGATGATAAAGAGTTTCAAGAGCGTTTACGCCGTGAAACGAGAGTACCTAGAGAAAAGCTTAAAGAACGTATGGAACAAGAGCCAGAGTATGAGCAGGAGATTAAGGAGGATAACCCCGATTTACTGGCGACTTTGGAGGAATTGGATTTAGACCTTGCTTTTGATTCTAGTGAGGCGAGGTAATACAAAAGCCCTAATGCTATGCTATTAAGCTTTAGGGCTTTTTTTGATTACATAACAGCAATTATACAACAGGAAGATGCCTTTATTTTCTTTTCTTAATTATGTCTTCCTCAATAGCTAAATCCATAAGTTTTATGTTTTTAATTTGCGCTGCTTTTACTTTCTTTGTAACCATTTCTATGACGGTGTGAGAGGGTAAAATTCTATTAGTAAAAGCGGTTGTCAAATCTTTGAAATTTTCGTCAATGCTGTTATTAGTAGAATTTTCTTCTACAATATTTATGAGAGGTTGTCCATTTTCTGTTTTAAGGTTAGTTCGTCTTAAAATATTGCGAGTGGAAAGAATCTCTGTAGGGATTCTTTTTTTAAATTCTTGTAAGTGATAAGATAACGAATCACTTAGCACTCTTTTTTGATAGTTACTTTGGAATTTTACTGCTTCGAGTGCGAGTTTCATTTGTATATTTTCACAATATAAATCCATTACAGCGTGTCGCTCTACATTAGTTAATTGATAGCTTATTTCATTTTTTGAGTTTCTCCATAGCCATCCACAAAATAGTAAAGTTGCTATTAGAAAACCTGTAGCTAGTTTTAACCATTTTTTGAGATTTAGATTTTCGTTAAGAGGCTTCTCTAAATGTTCAGAGAAAAACTCAACTTTCAAAATGAGGTTGTTAAAAGCATCTTGTTTAGGTTGGCTTTTGTCATCGAGGTTTGGTTTCTGTAAATAACGACCTATGTTACTGCAATTTAGAATTTTTGCTAGTTTAGTATCATTCCATTTTCTGAATTTTATTCGCCCCATCTTTTTTTGGGATTCTCCAAAAATAGATTGCATCGTCTTAACCAGTTTGTCTTGTAAATTGTAAATTTCTTCTAGCTCTTGCTGGTTTAATTTTTCTTGTTCGCTATTTTTCATGGTTATATGATTTGAACTGTTTTTGAGTTATTTTGAATGAAATTTGAACAAATTTGAAGGCGTCTACACTAAGAATATCGAATAAATATTAAAATATTTACATTATTTATCAGTGTGGTAGGCACTAAGATAAAAATAGGTAATGGACTCTATTAATATTTCTAAAAAAATCTAGTTTAATGATAATCAGAATAATCTATACTCTATTTTTGACGGTATTTTTTAGCGATTTGTTTTCACAAACTGTACCAGCAGATTTTATCAAACCAATAGACTATCCAGTAACTCAATATAGCTACTACTTTAACTCTGGAGGAACTTTATACGATGTTAGAGATTTTTCTGTTGTGAAAGAAAATTTCCCAGAAGGAAATATGAAGATAATTGGACAAGACACGATTATGATTCACGGTTCGGGTTATGGGGCTAAGAAATTTTCTATTTTTGACAAGAATATGAACTTGGTGAACTCTTATATTGTAGATGGAGATATATCCCGTGAATGGGATTATAGTATCTTTATGAAAGATAATGACTTGTGGAGAAAGGACATCAATATACGAACAGGAAAAACCTACAATGAGCGAAAAATAACAGAACTAGGGCTATTTCGACCAAGATACTGGGCTTATAGCAATTGGTACGGAGACAACATGATTTTTTGTTTTCTAAATAAAAAAGGAGTTTATCTATTAGATACAAAAACAGGAGCAATTGAGGAAATAATAAGTGATATTTGGTTTTCTAGGGGGGATTATTTTTATGGCTCACCTTCTGGAAAGTTGATTGAGTATAATAATCGTGGTGGTCAAGCTCCTAAGTTCATGAACTTACAAGATGAATCAATATCCCAAATGGATAAATCTATAGGGGTTACATATTGGTTTAATGATGATGTTATAGCTTATTTCGAGAATCGAAATACATTGAGAATACAGAGTATTAAGGATTCACAAGCATTCTATGATATAGAACTACTCAAATAGTAGTCATCGGGATTGTTTTATTCTTAATACAAAATATATAAATGAGTTTCATAAAGAGTATGAGTGTAGCTTAGATGCCTACAAATGTTACAGGTCTAATGAGATAACAAGCCCGTATATTGAGTGGAATGATGAAGAAGTAAGGTATTTAATTAGTATGGTAACTGGAAAGAAAATCAAATGGGTTGAATTTGATGAAGGTTCACTTAGCAAAAGAGCATGGGTGAATAGGCATAAACTTCTTTTTAGTTTAGATGGAAATATTATGAAACAGGGCACATACATATTTGATGCAAAAACTGGAGAAAGAAAAAAGCTAACCCCTTTTATTGCTAATCAAATATATGTATTTGGTAATACTGGCTATGTAATGTTTAGTGCAAATGAAAAAATGTATAAGTATAATACTGATACGAAAGAACTAAAAGAATTTGATAAAGGTAGTGCTAGAATGCCTATTAAGATTCTTGAAAAGAAACGGTAAAGTATATTGATAGTTGGTTTTGGTATTATTGTATCAAAATCAACTGTTATTAGCTCTTATTTTCCTTTTGTAGGGGTTTTGTCTTGTAAATTATTAGAATAATGGCATCCTAATTTGCCTTCTCCACCAAGTGAGGTAACAACGCTCGTAGAACCAAATATTAAGGCAATGCCAAGAGCTACTACCATTGTCATCGGCCACGATGTTTTACCAAATAATGCGCCTAATCCTAAAATGATAATGGCAAGTGTTGCTATTCCTTTTCCAATTGCTCCTGTAAACCATTTTAGCATATTGCAAAAAATTAGTTCTAACGAAATTCCTCCTGTATTGCACAACGTTATAAAAGTGAGATTCCCAGTTTTTCCATCAGGGCTGTAAACGGGAACGCCTAGTGCTTGCACAATGCTTACAGAACCAAACATTGCCGCAATGCCAAGAGCTACTACTAATGCTTGATGCCATGAAACTCTGCCAAAGCTTGCAAATAATCCTAAAGTAATTATTGCGAGTGTTGCTATTGCTTTTCCCATCGGTCCGACAAACCATGTGACGATGCAAGCGAGAATAATGTAAATTTCTTTTGACATTATATTTTGGTAAATTGCTTGTGCTGATAAGGTAGCGGGTATTTCGCATTTTGCGGTGATACCAAAATTTGCCAAAATTTGGGGAGCGCCGAAAATTAAAGAGATTCCTGCCATAATGGTAAGAACGCTTGATATTTGTATCTTGCCAAACATTGAAATTAGACCAAGAGAGATAATGCCTAGCATTGCAATAGCCGACCCTACGGGTCCGTTAATGTACCAGTAAACATCACATAATACACTTGCTACACTATTTGTGGCTTGTGCAGAGAATCCGTAATGCGGAAAAAGAATACAGCAAAAGAGAGCAAGTATAGTAGGTAGTTGGATTCTCATGTTCTTATGATAGTAAAATTTTTAGGATTTATATATAAAAAACTTAATGTGTGGTAATGCTTCTGATAAGATGTGTTTATGAGTTCGGAAAACAATAGTAGATTGGTTGATTGTATTGCTATTTCCATATTAGTTGTGGGAGTGTGTTTACTTATTTTATCTACATCACTTGCTTTCAACACTCAAAAAATGCCAGAGGATGTAATAGTTAGTCAAGACTAATGCCCACTATTGGTAATAGTGTTACCTCATTTGATTTCTTCAGTTCGTCCTGAAGGTTTTCCGGTTTTCTCTAAATCATTGATAATCAAGGTTTGAATTCTCCTACCGGCTACCAGTCTAGTGTTGTAAAAAGTTGATATTAAGCGATTTACGTTTTCTTGC
>CAZXYA010000550.1:0-6252 GCA_964644655.1 uncultured Saprospiraceae bacterium
TAAATTGTTTAAGGCATCTTGTACCAATCTTTCAGATTCTGCATCCAAAGAAGAGGTCGCTTCATCCAATAGTAGGATAGCTGGATTTTTTAGAATCGCTCTAGCTATGGCAATTCTTTGTCGTTGACCACCTGATAATTTCACGCCTCTTTCTCCGACTATCGTTTCTAACCCTTCTGGAAAAGATTGAATGAATTCCCAAGAATTAGATTGTTTGGTCGCCCTGATAATTTCTTCTTCGGTTGCATCCTCTTTACCGTATAAAATATTTTCTCTAATGGAGCCACCAAAAAGAATTACTTCTTGTGGAACTAGTGCTAGGTTATTTCTAAAATCTCTGATATTTTGACCAAAAATGCTTTTGCCATCTACTAATATATCTCCTTCTGAAATTTTATAAAATTGCAGTAATAATTGAATGATAGTTGATTTTCCGACCCCACTTGGACCAACTAAAGCCACCTTTTGACCCGCCTCTATTTTGAGATCAATTCCTTTTAAAATCGGAATGTCAGGACGAGTAGGGTAAGTAAAATGAACATTTTTATATTCGATATTCCCAGCTATTTTTTGTGGCGTAATGGTTGGATGATTTTCTAAATCAACTTCACTTGGTGTATTTAATATTTCTCTGACTCTTTCCGTTGCCCCAAAAGCCCCTAAAATTTCTGGGTAAAAATTCCCTAAACTTGCAATTGATCCACCAATAATAAAAGTATAAGTGACAAACGCAACTAATTCTCCTGCAGAAATTGTCCCATTTTGTACCATCATCGCACCCTGCCAAATAATAAAGAAAAGTGCCCCAAATAAAATGGTAATAATAAAGGTAGCAAATAAAGCTCGCCCTCTAGCGTATTGCATAGCAATCTTAACGACGCTTTCAATAGAGGAGTTATATCTTTTGACCTCAAACATTTCATTGGCAAAGGCTTTTACCACTTGAATGGCTTGCAAAGTCTCCCCTAAAATGGAATTAGAATCCGCTAATTGTTTCTGTCTTTTTTTAGATAATTTCCGAATATATCGACCAAAAAAGATAGCACTTACCACGACAAAGGGAATGGTCAATAACATAATTAAAGACAACTTTGGCGTCGTGATTGCTAAAAATAAAATACCAACAACTAGAATAATGATTTGGCGAAGGAATTCTGCTAAGGTAATAGAAAAGGTACTGTATAATTTTTCAACATCAGCGGTTAGTCGACTAATCAAATCGCCCACTTTGTTTTCTTCAAAAAAGGTAATGGGTAAAGAAGTCATCTTTTTATAAAGGGCTTTTCTTAAATCTGCTGTTCCTTTTTCACTCACATTCGCAAATAAAATAACCCTTGTATAAGATATAACCCCTTGGGAAACTAGTAAGATAATTAAACCCCAACCTATATCTTTTAAAGTATAAGTATGTTCTGCTTTTCCTTGTGCCACATCTACCATCTGCCCAATCAACCAGGGCATGACCATAAAAATCAAACTAGTCAAAAATAGCAAAATCATCCCACCTATCAAGGACCACCGATAAGGTCGAATAAAATCTAAGGATTTAATCGCTTCTCTAAAACTTTCTTGGGTTACTTTTACTTTTGGAGTATCCGCTAAATCTTGTTTACGTCTTGCCATTTTTATCTATAGATTAAGACAACTATTATCACCAAACAATATTGATAAATGATAAACTATAAATGATGAATGATGAACTCATCAACTCGCTATTTTCTAAAACTTCCACAAAAATACATAGTTATTTGTCGTTGTGTCTTAAAATTTGATAAAATGAATGGCTTTAGCTATAAAAATGATAATTAGAGGAGAAATTATTCGGTTATCAGTTGTCAGTTATCCGCTAAATTGACAACTGATAACCGACAACAGCCTAGTAAGACCAAAGGTCATGTTCAAAATTAAAAATCTCTTGTTTGATTTTTTCTGCTTCCAAAAGGGCATCCACGCCCGTCAAATAATCTTCAATTTTTCTATCGTGAACATTGGATGCTTTAATAATGGTACTCGCAAAATAGCGCATTTCCATCAAGTCTTCCCAACTCGTATGCGCTGCATCATTTTTAGGATTAAACACAGATTCTTTGGCTAAAACAGGTCTTAATTGGTTATAAGCTGCCCAAAATAGAGGGCGTTCATACTTAAAGTTTCCTGCCTCATCCAATTCTTCAATCAAGGGAGCTATCCCTAAAATTCGGACTTTTAGAACAGAATAATGCGAATCAAAATACCAAACTTCTTTGATTCTAAAACGCTTGACATTTTCATAATTTAAGCTGTTTTCAATTGGAACTAAAGTCACATTAAAATCGTCATCATATACAGGTATGGTATCGTAATCAAACAACATTTCTTGCAACTCATCATCCGATAAATTATAAGAAAAGTGATCATCTTCTGGGCTAAATAAATCCAATTCTCCGTTTTGAGCAGCCTTGGTCATTATTTCAAAAAAAGGGGCTTGAGGATAGACAAAAGGTAAATTCATTTTTTCTCGCACATCTATGATGCGCCAAACATACTTTTTCCACATAATGTCCCTTTCTTGGACTTTAGGGTAGGGTAATATGAATTTTTGTTTGATAATTTTGGGTTCGACTAAATCACTAATGGGTGCGGGTTGACTTGATAAGGTAATAGTAAAAAAAATCAAACATAGCATAACTGCTGATAAAAACTTCATTCGTTAATTGTTAAAGATGGATGAAATAGGTGTTTAGTTGTTGATGCAGTTTCGGCTATAAGTATCAAGTGTCAGGTGTCAGGTCGGGCTGACCGTAAACCCCCGGTTTGTTAAATCTAGCAGACCTGCCCGCACGCAGTCAGGCGGGTTTAGTAAATCTTTTTCTGCGTGATAACCAAGGCTTTAGATTTACTAAATTTTGAAAATTTAGCAAATCCTCGTTATTTATCGAATATTAAAAACCAGCCCATTTAAATTTCTAGAAGCTTGGTCGCCTGGGCATTTACATTTGATGCTGCTAAAATAAAACACATCTCCTCTAGTAGCTTGATCTACCATTCGCTTTACCCTACGCTCATATCCACCGCCATTATTCTTGTGTACTTGGGCATCACCATTTTTAGGTACTCTAGCCACTTCATAACTACCAATTTTACAACGTGCCTCAAAATCAAATCCTTCTAAGTGTGGAATAATGCCTCGTTGTGCTTTAAATTCAGCAGCATTGATAACCCCACCATTTTTGCGTCCTACTTTGACAGTTGGATCAGGAATACGCTTAATTCGATATTTGAAAGTAGTAGGTTGCAAACCGCCTCCAGAAATGGTAATTTTCGCATTGCCTGTTCGTCTTGGCTTCGTGGTATATTTTCCGTTACTCGTTTTAGTTAAAGTGACCCCTTCGCCCCTAACTTGAATTTGCCCTGAAGGTACACCTGCAACAGATATAGATAATGGATTGTCTACACCGACATATAGCACATTCATTTTATCTGCTGAAATAGTAGCAGAACGCTCTCCTACTTCATATTCAAATTGCTTTGTAAAAGATTCTATTTCGCCTGTTAGTGGGTCTCGCAAACTAATTTTAGCAGTATGTTTTTTAATGCCTAAACTAGAAGGATTCAATTTAAATAATGCCTTTCCATCTCTTACCCTAATTGCTTGTCCATCTACACTTACTGTTAAATTATCGACCGTACTACTATAGGAACCCAAAAATATTTCCGCTTCATAGCCTTCGTTCTTAATTACATAATTTTTGTTAGCTGCTACTACTGGGCTAAACGCATCTTGCTTTCTCGTAATGCCCGTTTTGCTCAAAAAGTGCTTTAGTAAAGTCGCTTCTGACACCTTTAAGTCATTTTGAAATTTACTTAGCAAAGGCAAAACTGCTGCCAGCGGCATCTGCTGAAAAGTAAATTCTACCCAATTATTTTTTTCTGAATTAGCAGGAATCGAATTTATTTTTAAAGGTAAAGTTTGGCTAAAACGTACACTATCGACCGTTTCTTTAAGGATGCTCAACAAATTTTTTCTAGTACTTTCAACATTTGTTTCCAATTCGAATCCCTTCTTTTCATTGATGAAAAGACGAGTCGTAATACTTTTATCGTCTTTTCTTTTAGGCAAATCATTTTCATCCAAACCACCTGCAGCTTCAATTAATTCACTTCTCAAATTATCGATATATTCATTTAATTCATTTGCTGTTGTATGGACTTGTTGGGCTTGTTCTTGATAAATTTTAAATTGAGGATAAGCATCCGCTTGTCTGGTGACTTCCTTTAATAGTTGTTCGTTTTCAGCAGCTACCAAATGGTTGGTTTCTTTAAGACTTTCGTCTATCATAAATAAAGCACTCATCACTTCAGCGGAGACATTTAACGCTAATAAAGCAGTTAAAACAATATACATCAGGTTTATCATTAACTGACGTGGTTCTTTTGGCATGGACATATTTTCCTAGTTTAAGTAGCTTAGGCATCCTTGCGGGAGAAAAGCATAGGATTACTGTTCCAGAAAACGAAGATCGTTTCTCTGTCAAAAAACTAGTGGTTCAAATCATAAATCACTAGCTAAGCTATTTGAGTAAATTTTAATAAGAGTATGTTGAAAAATGCGGTACGCTGCGCGGCGAGTCAGTAGTATAATGCAGGAAGCAAAGAAAGTAACAACATTAGAAATGTTAAAATGAAAAAGGAGAAAGTATCGGGGTACTTTCTCCTGGGTATTGAACTTAAATCTAATCTTTGGGAAATTATAGTTTCAATAGTAAGTTTAAATCAATCGATAAATATCTGTAGGATTATTACAAAGAATAGCTCGATGCCCTCGAACTGCAATAGGTGCTTTAATCAATTCGGGATTTTTTTGTAAACAACTAATCCAATCCTCTTTATTAAATTCTTTCCCTTTAATATGGGAACGATAATACGGATGCGCCTTATTCAACAAATCTTTAGGATGAATATCCAGAGAACTTAAAATCATTTGCCAACTAGTGCTAGTTGAGGGGGCTTTTTTATATTCATAAGATTTTAAATGGGGGGTTACACTTTTAGCATGTGCAATGGTTTTTTTATCAGAACTTGAATCTGCATTGTAGTAGATTAAAATTTCTCTGTGATGGGTTTTCATGTATTATTTTTTTGACTAAACTTAATTTATTAAAACAAAATACTGTTTATTTTTTAAATAACCAAATTTTAATCAAAATTAAAAATTAAGCCACAGAATTTATTAATCTAGATTTTCGTCTTTTATAATATTATTATTTCCATTCAAAAGACTGCAACATCTGTTCTAGGTCTTCTTTAATAAAGGTGTATATGGGAGCTAAAGAATCTGTATTTACTTGAGCATTAAAATAAAAAGCGGCTCGAAAAAAATGATCTTGTTGTAAACTATCCGTTACAAAGAATTGAAATGGAGAAGCGGCTGGACCTTCTACATTAAAAGTCATTCCAATGGCGCTATATTGATTCTCAAATGTTTTTTCATCAATAAAACTCGCTTTCTTATTATGCCAATCCGTCATTTTAAAAGCTTGCTTTTGCAAATGGGCTATATTATTTTCTTGATCAATCGGCGTATAACTACAATGTAGTTTTGCATCAAAATCAGGAAAATATAAATTGAACCAACAATCATTCGGTGCAGCTTCCCCGAAAAAATATTTATTTCGCTCAATTTCTGCATAAGCTGGATATTTAAATTGCATATTGCAATACTCCCCAGAGAAGGTTTTAAACCCTTTTTCTGGAAGAGTGACTTTTGGATAGCCTCTTGGTTTTGGGGTAATAACAGGTTCTTCGCATTGAGTGAAAAGAGCAATTATAATGAGAGCAAAAAATGCTTTAGCAACTATTTTCATAAATAAAAACGCTTTTATATTTATTGAGTGATTTTTTCGGTGAACTGAACCTACCCGCCCGTCTGCGTTAGTCGGACTGATTATACTTGATGAGGGTTCATCTATACTTTAAAGACGTTATTTCAGACAAAATTATTTTAAAAAGCCAAAATTAGGAGAAATAAAACTAATGAAAGGTAGAAATAGCTAAGTGGTAAGCAAAAAAAAAGCTGTACATTGAGTACAGCTTTTTTCAACAAATTATAATCCCATGAACATATCCAAAATTAATTCTTTAGTTTTCTATTTGGTTGGTATATATTAAAAGTAAATTTTTATCTAATCATATAATTTTAAGAAATCTCGTTAATCCTGAAAAATCTCCGATTAAAATCCCGATTAAAAATACGGGACAAGTTACGGAGTTAAA
>CAZXYA010000551.1:0-6248 GCA_964644655.1 uncultured Saprospiraceae bacterium
TAAAATCCCTCCGAACGAGGCGACGAAGCCGCCAAGTGAGTTTTAGATTTAAGTGCTAATGCATAAACTAAAAAATGAGTAAACCAGTTACCCAATTTACTCATTTTCTAATTTGTTCATTTACTCATTTGCATTCAATCCGAATAAGTAGGCAAAGCAAAAGTAAAAGCAGTTCCTTCATTTAATTTACTTTGTACTCGAATGGTAGCATTATGTAACTCCAAGATTTTTTTGACAATAGCCAAACCTAATCCAGCACCATTATTATTAGATTGAGTTACTGTTTTATTCGTTTTTCGATAGCGATCAAAAATAAACTCCTGCTCTTCTTCTGGAATGCCCGGTCCTGTATCCGCTACTTTAATTTGCACCCCATCTTTCAATTCTTCCAATCCTATCGTAACAGTTCCTGAATCAGGGGTAAATTTTAAGGCATTGTCCATTAAATTTTGAATAACTCTTTCTACTAAAGATACATCCGCAAAAACGATAGGCAAATCTGCTTTGTGCTCTACCTTTACGGTTATATTTTTTTCTTTTGCTAATACTTGATATCTTGCAAAGGCATCTTGTACTAAATCGGTCAATTGGAATGGCTCCTTCTGAGGTTCAATCTGTCGGGCTTCTAATTTAGAATATTCAAATAACTGTTTGATTAAATCGGCTAATTTTTCAGAGCTATTTAGAATAATATTTAAATATTTCTGCCTATTCTCTGAGGAGATATTACCTTCCTTCATCAATAGCGTTTCAACGTATCCTTGCATAATTGCTAAAGGGGTCCGTAAATCGTGCGATACATTTGCAATTAATTCTCTTCGTAAGTTTTCAACAGACTTAAGTTCGTCAATATTTGCAACTATTGTATCAGCCATCGAATTAAAAGTTTCTCCCAAAATAGGAAAGTCCCCTTTAGTATCTTTGCAAACTCTAGCTTTTAAATCTCCTTCTTTAAATCGAGTAACGGTTCCAACATATTGTCTTAAATTTTTTGTTAAAAACCAGATGGCGATTAAACCAATAATCAAAGCACCAATTAAAGCCAAAGCAAATAACTGCATCCCCAGCTTAGGGATATAGCAATGAATTAAATCCGCAGCTACAGCGGCCTCTTTTTGACTAGCTAAGATTACATACCAATAACCCAAAAGATCATCTCCCCTCGTAATAGGTGCTGCCGAAAATACATTTGTTTCGCCAGCAAATCTAGGATCATCCCCCTTAATAGGTAATGCTCGTGATTCTGATAAGAATGCTTCAACTGGGCGTAAATTGACGTTTTCTATTTCTATTTCCTTATATGGAGAAACATAAGTCAGAATTTTACCAGCAGGATCTAATAAATACACCTCAATACTAGGATTAGTAACCATCATGGAGTGCATTACTTCCTGAATAACCCCTTTTTTAAAAGAACCGTCCTCTTCAAAAGGATCGACTTCCTTGGTCATACTTTTTGCAATCCCTCCATACAACATTTGGTTTGTCTCTTGTAAATACTCTTGTGCGATAAAGCCCGTAATCAAGACATATACAAAGCCCAAAATGACTAATAACGAAAGTAAAGCCGCTGAAATTTTCCAATATAAATATTTCATTCCTATAAGTTCTGAATTTACAAATTTAGGACAGATGTACTACTGTTTAATTAGATTGTATGAATATATACAGACTTCCTACTCAATAATTTAATATTGAATAGATAAACAGAAAGAAAATTGATAATTATCCGTTGGGAAGCTAATCCATTGGGCGTGTTTTTTTCCCAACGGATTAGTTTTCCCAGCGGATTTTAGATGCATTATTAAAATAAGTAATATTAATTATAACTCCTCATTAAAGCGATATCCTACTCCCCATGTAGTTAGGATATAGGAAGGTTTTTGTATGTCTGGTTCAATTTTATTCCGTAAACGATTAATATGAGAATTGACTGTATGTTCAAATCCATCAAAATCATATCCCCATACAATATTTAATAGTTTTGATCGATCATAACTTTTGCCTGGGTTACTGGCCAATAAAGTCAATAATTCAAATTCCTTTGGAGATAGTTCTACTCTTTCGGACTTTATCGTTACTTTTCTTAAATCCGTGTCTATTTTTAAATCGCCGAAGTCCAATTTAGTATTGTTATTTTCATGTACTTGCTCTATTCTTTCCATCAAATCAATTCTTCTAAATATTGCTTTTACTCTAGCAATAAATTCTCGAATACTAAATGGCTTAGTTATATAATCATCTGCTCCCATTTCCAAACCTAATACTTTATCAATTTCTTCTGATCGAGCAGTTAACATCAAAATAGGGGTTCTTACATCCTTTGCTCTTAAGGTTCGACAAATCTCAATACCATCTTTGTAAGGCAGCATCACATCTAATAAAATTAAATCATATTTATTATTTAAACCTTTTTCTAATCCCAATTTACCATCCATAGCCTTATCTACCGTACAATCTAAATCTTGCAAGTGGATTTCTAAAAGATTAACAATATTGGGATCATCTTCAACTACTAGTACTTTCTTCATAGCGATGGTGGTCGTTTTGACCTTTTTAGGTTTATTTAAAAATCTTGTTATTTTATTTTTTCGGGACTCCATCTTAACCACTTTCTACTATTTTGTAATATACGATGATTCTATTCAGCAAACAATATTATGGGGCTAAGCTAGGTTTTTATATTTTTGGAATAATCGTTTATTAGATGATAAATGTTTAATTTCTTATACCTACAAAATTAGGTTTTTAGTATCACAGAACTATCACAGAAAGTGGAAAATTTCATAACATTTATTTCTATGATTCTATAGTAAAGATAAAAACGCTAAAAAGTTCATAGGTTTGCACTATTATTTGACATTTTATTTTTTCAATTTTTCTAATGTATTCTACACTAAAAAACATTATTAAATCTGTTATTCCTAACGCATGGCTTAACTCCTATCAACATTTATTTCGAGAAATTATATATTGGTTTTATAAAGGAAAAAAATTTCAATGTAACATCTGTAAAGCAAAGCTACGATCGTTTATTCTATTAAATAACAAGGATTTATTATGTCCAAGATGTGGCAGTTTACCAAGAACTCGACGATTATTCCAACTATTACACAATAAACAATTCCTTCAAGGCAAATTACTCCATTTCTCGCCACCTAATTGTCTGCATAAAATATTTACCCAAACTATTGGATTGGAATATGTTAGTTCTGATTTTGAAAATGAATTTTTAGCGAAGCATCAATATGACTTGACCGCAATTGAAACGCCCAATGATACTTTTGATGGCTTCATTGCCTATCATATTTTAGAGCATATACAAGCCGACCAAAAAGCAATGGAAGAATTATATCGAGTAACCAAAAAAGGAGGTAAAGGCTTGATTCAAACCCCTTTTAAAGATGGGCCTATTTACGAAAATAAAACCATTCAATCACCAGCAGAAAGGCTGCTTCATTTTGGACAAGAAGACCATGTTAGGATTTATAGTGTAGATGCCTTACAAACTCGATTGGTTTCAGCAGGTTTTAAAGTGGAAAGATTAGATTATAAAGCAGCAGCCGATAATGTCTTTGGATTCAAAATACTAGAGACTGTTTTGCTTGTCACAAAGTGAATCACCACCACCACAGGTGGTGGCTTAAAATAACCCTCTAAAAGAGGGCTGTTGCCAATTATACAAAATGCAACTTGTTTTATTCAGCAAATTAAGCAGATAACAGACTTCCATTATTTAATTACTGGCAAAGCCCAACGTCCATGACCACCGTCAAGGACGATGATTTTCTACTTTTGAATAAAATTTACTGAATGTAATGTTTTCTATTGAAACTACTGCTATGTTTCCAAAGTTTTGCTTATTTATAATTTTATTTTCAGGTGCATCAGCACCGACAATATTTGTAACTCAGACTCTCCTTACTTGCTCTTTAGAGGTGCGTCAGCACCGATTATGTTTAACATCGTCGTCGGTGCTAACGCACTTTTATGGAGGTGATTCCAAGTGTTTTAGTTTAAAAATATAGTCGATGCTGTTTAAGATTTAGAGAAAACGCTATTCCAAATTCAATAACCCTTCTGGCAAATCCATTTTAATGATTTGCGCTCCCTCCTCAATAGCAAGAATTAAATGCTCATTCATTGGAATCAAGATTTCACTTTCATTAATCGTAAGCACCGCCATTTCTTGTTGGGGATATTCCACAATTGCCTCTATTTTACCTAGTTTGCCAAGTGTCCTATCTTCTATTGTGTAGTGTACATATTTGGCAAAAAACAAGCCTTTATCAACTGCTATGACTTTAGTTTCATCTGGTAATAAATCTTTGGTTCGAATAAAAATTTCTTTACCAGTTAGCTCAAGTGCTGATTCCTTAGAATTGTGATCTTCAAACTTTACAGTAAAGGGGTTCTCAAAATTAATATATTCAATAAAATAAGGTATTTTTCGACCAGCTAACCCTAGAAAAAGTACTTCGGCTTGCGCCAAATCCTCTAGATAATAATCTGTTATATTTAACTTAAGTTCCCCTTTGACGCCATAAGTTTTTTTGGTAAAACCAATACTTTGATAGTCACTCATTTATTAAATTCATTAAAATAAATTGCAAAAATAGGGCTTTTGAATCTTATTTTAATTCGCTTCCAAATAGGGATAGGCAGGATTTAATGGGGGATTTTCTCGTTTATTATAGAACCAATCACCCTTAAAGGGAAGGGGCCTCCAAAATCTTAAGTTTCTAGAAGCCCCCTTTTTTTGATTATGCTTTTCTTTGTTCTGTTACAGCTTCCCATGCGGTCACAAAATCCTCATTAATTCTATCTTTCCATTGCCCATTTGGACTAGCTTGGATGGTTTTTAATAAGGCCAATTGGCGAGGGGATAATAAGGCATTAGGCAATGTTCCCTGACCAATCAAACTATTCACTTTAACTGCTTGTAGTTGAGTCATCGGTATAAACCGGTAGATGGTTTTACCAAGGTAATACTTTGGCTCCCGATCTTGTCTAAATTTACCCGTATCAGAGGCTGCTCCACGCCCAATCACGCTTTCTGAAATCTTTGCTTGGTCTTGATCATCTGTATAGACATGACTAGCACAACTTGCTTGATTGGCACTTTGTAATAGATTTTTGTATTCAATCTTTTCAGGATCAAATTTTACTTTAACCACCTCTCTGCCATTCATAAAACCAGCTTGGGTTTCCAATACACCATCTAGTTTGCCAATTTCTTTTTCTCCCGACCAAAAGCAATACATAGAAAAAACAGCCGATTCTGTCCCTGTCTGTTCTGCTAATAACTCATCTTCTAATAAGGTGAGATAAGCTGGAACTTCTAGGTTTTCTACTTGAAGTGCTAATCGCATCGCTTGAACAATCCCTAATCGAGAATAGTTACCATTCACTCGTTGAATCAAATCTTGTTTTTTATGATTGACGATTCTAACAACAGGGTTGTTCCAAGACGGTTCACCAAAATACTTTAGCACTTTAGCATCCGCTCCGCCTTTATTATTAAAAACAGCTACAGGAACAAATAAAGTTTCTATAGCCTCGACAATTAAAGGATGACTTAATACATTTTGTCCATAGTTTCGGCAAGTGCTGCAACCGGGTACTTCTTGAAACAATAAAAATACTGGCTTCTTTGAAGTAACCGATTCTGACAAACCGTCTTCAAAATTTCTTAACCAACTTACATTGCCTAATTCTTCTGGATTATCATTGCCTGCATTCAAATTAATAGAAAATACAACGGCAAATAATAAGCCTACAAATGAGATACTTTTCATAAGTTATTTTTATTAGTAAGTACTTGTACAAAATAAATGACACTTTTTAAAAAGGCGTTAATGAAGTCATAAGATAAATGAGGAGATACTTTCCTCCTTAACTTAAGGACTGACTCATTACGCTCAAAAATGACGTTTAATTATGCTTAGGTACTTAGTTAGGTAATTGGGTGTTCGTTTAGTATTAGGGGAAAAATCAGAAATCATAGTTCATAAATCCACACTATTTTATTGACTTTTCAAAGTTAGGGCTGTTAAGAGAAATGCTAAATCATTTTTTTGACACGGAAGGACACGGTTTTTGATTATGAAAAAATTATGTTTTGGTCTATTTAGGACACTAATTTATTGTTGTTAATAGAAAAACATAAAAAATCATATTTTCAAACTGTTAGCAGCCCATCCGCAAGCGGTTCACAAACATTGTTTGTTCATGTGTCAAAAAATCCA
>CAZXYA010000552.1:0-6225 GCA_964644655.1 uncultured Saprospiraceae bacterium
TAACGAAGACCGTTACAACTGACCATTTAGAAGTGAATGTCAATCCGATATTTAGTAAAGAATATCAGGCGTCTATGACGATTGAATCTAATGGGGATGTACCAAATGATGGGGAGGTTACGTTTACAGCAGGACAGAGTATTACCCTTAAAGAAGGGTTTACTGCAAGTGCAGGGAGTGACTTTTTGGCTAGGATACTGCCAAATGATGTGGTGCAGGTTCGGGAGTATTGTTCGGGGGTTGAGTACTTTGAATCGAATTTAGAAGCGATTTATCATGCGGAGGGGAGGGTAAAGTATAATAGTGCTAATAATGAAAGAGAATTTTACCTTTCTGACTGGCAAGGAAATACTAGAGTTTTGTTTCGTGATGCTAATGGAATAGCAGCATCATTAGAGACCTATTCGGGATATTATCCATACGGGGCTTTGCATAAGGAACAAAGCGATTTTCAAAACAAATACCTCTTTGGAAATAAAGAACTACAAACAGAACTTGATTTGGGGTGGAGTGATTTTGGAGTGAGGTGTTTTGATAACTGGAAAGCTAGGTGGGAAGGGATAGATTTATTGGCGGAAGCAAATGCAGGGCATTCTCCTTATCTCTATGCTTCTGCAAATCCAGTTCGATTTTCTGACCCAACAGGAATGATTAGCGAGGACGAAAATGGTTTGATGCAGGTGAGTACAAGCCTTTGGGGAAGGGATGCTACTGGAGACGAAAATAGTGGAGAAGTGTTAAATAGTAATTTTGTGTCTGACGGGCAGTTAGCAAGAGATACAGATACCTATTCTTTTAATAGTACAAAAGATACCCCAGAGGAATCAAATTCATCTATTGAGGCGTTACTTGGTTTGCCAATTGATTTGGGAGCAGAAAATATAGTTCAAGAATTAGCGGATGGATTAAGGTATATTACTACTCTAACAAATGCTTATTATGCGGAAGGTGGTGATGAAGATGTTATGAACTACCATGATTATATACAATCTCAGAAAAAGGAATATAAAGGCGCTCCTTTTTGGCCTATTTTAGCTAAAAATATTTGTGATTTTTCTTGTGCAGAAAAGAATTTTGAGTTTGGTGGAGACCAGATGGGGGGAGGCTGGACAATGGAAGTTAATAATATCAGTATTAATATTGCAAGACAAAAAGAAATCAGACAAGCAGGAGGTAGAGTATCTCATATAGCATTTAGAGAACAAAGAGTAGTAAATACTCCTACTACAATCCAATGGTCTTATAGTATTCTCTTACAGATAGAGTATAGGAATGACCATAATCCTTACAGTTTAATTAGTATAAAAACTAAACATAAAGATATTTATGAAAGTTGGAAAAAATACATTGAAAATTAGTACTCTATATTTAATGGGATTTTTATTAGTAGTAGGATGTACTAGTACTCAAAAAGAAATTAACCTTGATGGAAAATGGTGGTTTTCTTTTGATGTAAGTTCAGATTCTGAAGTAGTGTGTGATTTTACGAATTTGACATACACGGAGGTATTTATTTCAAAAAAAAAAGATGACTTCTTTTTAAACTTTGTTTATGTGAGTGAATCAAGAAATGGTGAATTTGACGTTAAAATAGTCGCTACAGATAATCATAGGAAATTTGCTATAACACTTAGCGATGAAAAGAATTGTGGTATTTTAGAAATTAAGCCTTCAGGAGAAGCTATTATTGAAGCTGATTGTCCTTTTATCCCATCTAAATCAAAATACCTTCCTATAAGTCAGAATGTTAAACATGATTATTGGAATTTCTTTGGGAATAGAAAAAAGTGGGATGAAGAATTTATTTGTAGAGAGACTATTCATTTGAAAGAATTAGTAATGAGTGCTATTAAATAAATAAGATCACTTTATTTTTGAGTCAAGCCTCTGTATCAAACAGGGGCTTTGCTATTTGGCGTAAGCCCTTGAAGTTTTAAAATCTCTGATATAAGCATCTAGTACATTAAACAGTTCCATTCTTTTAGAGGTAGGTAAAGTAGCAATATCTTCCAAGCGTTCCATCATAGACTTATCCTTTACCCTTAAAGAGGATTTACCGACCAAAAAATCTAGACTTACCTCAAGGGCATCCGCAATTTTAGTAGCAATCTCCACCGAAGGCATCATGTCACCCCGTTCGTAGCGACCAATAATAGGTCCTGATGTACCAATCATCTTAGCCAATTCCTCTCTAGATAACCCTTTTTCCTTGCGAGATTGCATCACTCGATTTGGGGTGGAGTGATTTTGGAGTTAGGTGTTTTGATAACTGGAAAGCGAGGTGGGAAGGAGTAGATATTATGGCAGAAGTGACACCACAATCTTCTCCTTATGATTATACATTGGGCAATCCAGTTCGCTTTTCTGACCCGACAGGGATGTTGACGGAAGATGAAAATGGGTTAATAGAAATAAGTACAAATCTTTGGGGAAGAGATGCTACTGGTGGGGAGAATAGTGGCGAGGTTTTGAGTAGTAATTTTTTATCAGAAGGGCAACAAGCTAGAGATACTTATACGTTTAATCAGCATGCAGGAGAAGAGGTAGATAGAAGTATAACCGATAGTGGTGTTGACATTACATATTCTGGGGCTTGGGTTAATAATTCACGAGACTTAATTAGAAAAGATGCTTTTCCTAAACGTATGGGAGCTGCATCTCCAACTTTACAAATTATAGGAGGAGGTGGAAGTGGAGCAGCAAAGGCACTTTCTTACTCCTTTGGAATTGCTGTGACTGGTTCAATTTTGTATTCAAAGGCAAATGATAGAAATAGCAATCTACCACTTATACTGCCACTTACTAGGGTGCAAGATAGCAATAGGAATCCTTATTATGTTTATGAAATAAAAGGATTCCGAGGTAAAGTTGGTGAAGGTATAGTAACAATGAAATATGGCATAGGAAGAATCAATGGAAGTAATTTTAGACCAAGTGGATCTCTCAGAGAGGTGCGAAATAAATTTCCTAACTATCTTTTATCTTGGAATATTCAAATGATTACTCCTGATAAATCAACTGCAATTATGGGAGAAAAGTATTTAAATGGTTATCACTTAGCTACTTATGGTGAATTACCAAGAGCGTCAAAATACCCAGGGGAAAGAAAATCAAGAGAAATGTATAATCAATTTAGAAAATAATAACAATGGATATTAAGCTTCATTTAAAACAACAAGACAGTAAAAAATACAAATTTCTAGTATTTGAGCTTCAATTATTATCTTTAATGTTTCATTATGAAAAACATCTAAAAAAAATTAAAATCCCTGAATCAATTCACATAGATTTGTTTGGAGAAAAAGAGCATGAAGGCATAGTGGCAGGAGGTAAATTTAATCCAGCAGTATGTTTTCCAATAAATATATCCGTTTTTAACGAGTTGTCTATTGATGACAGATTAAAAAAAATACTAAGTATTCTCAAGAAAAGTTTTAAACTCACTTGCGATTATTTAAAATCGGAAGATGAAATTATTGAATCTGAAGGTTTTGAAAAAATTTATCAGAAATTGATTAAAATTAATTATAATGATTTTATCCCAATACATACTGTTAATATTCCGAAAAAGAATGAACAAGTGGACATCGAAATTTCTTTATTGAAAAAGAAAGTTACTGTGAGTCTTTTAGAGGAAAAGCTATTAAAATTTCGCATAGACTTAGTTCCTTATGTTTATCATCCTATGGATTATTTCTTTTTCTTTAAACCCTTTTCTTTCCATGCAAAAAAAGGTAATATTTTATCCTTAAAATCAAAAAAAATCTTACTCTGCTTTAATTTGATAAATCACAACTGGTTTTTTAAAAAAAGAGGAAAAACACCAATACCTTTAGAAGAAAAAGAGGAATTAATTTTTGTTTTTCTTGACTTTGAACAAGATAAGCAGGGTTACTTAAATAAATGTAAAGAATTAAATGATGAAGAATTTCTGGCGTATGTTAATGATGAAATAATGACTTTAATGATTTAGCTTCAAACCGCTGTCGAAATAGGGATACCTCAAAAAAAGTGGAGCTAGTCAGATCATATTGACTACTACTATTTCTGTCGCTTCCGACGACAAGTTCTACAAAAAAGCGGTAAGGAATGCTAGATTTCTTACCGCTTTTCTATATTATAATTACGAAGCATAAGCGAACCTCGACTTAGCATCTCGAATCAGCATTATGAATTTATTCAAAAAAATTACAGATTTTGTATAATCATTATATAATGAGAGAAAATGCATAGTCCTCACATAAGTTGACAAATTTCGATAGCCATTTACCCAAAAGTAAATGGCTATTGTCATTTTGAGAACAATCGAATGGATATACTGACCATTTGGAAGTGAATATCAATCCGATATTTAGTAAAGAATATCAGGCGTCTATGACGATTGAATCGGATGGAAATGTACCAAATGCAGGTAATGTTACGTTTACAGCAGGAGAGAGCATAACCCTTAAAGAAGGGTTTACGGCTACTATAGGGAGTGATTTTTTGGCTAGAATACTGCCTAATGATGTGGTGCAGGTGCGGGAATATTGTTCGGGGATTGAATATTTTGAATCGAATTTAGAAGCGGTTTATCATGCGGATGGGCGTGTTTTTTATGAAAAAGGAGGGAATGAAAGACAGTATATCTTATCAGATTATCAAGGAAATGTCCGAAATCTTTTTAAGGACGCAGGGAATAGTACGACTGAAAGTATTGAGGACTACAGCTATTATCCAATGGGCGCTCAATTAGAGCAAGTAAGTTTCTTAAATAGCAATTATACTTACGCAGGAAAAGAACTGCAAACAGAGTTAGATCTTGCGTGGCAAGACTATGGGACTCGCTGTTTTGATAATTGGTCGGGTAGATGGCAAGGAATAGATATATTAGCAGAATATAATGCAGGACATTCGCCTTATTCATTTAACTTAGGAAATTCTGTTCGCTTTTCTGACCCAACAGGAATGATAAGCGAAGATGAAAATGGATTAATGCAAGTTTCTACTGATTTATGGGGTAGTGAAAGAAATCAAGATTTTAGGAATCAAAGTGCTAATAGTGCGCAATCTAGGGGAGCAACGACCCAAAGAAGGCAAGCTGGGTATATTGAATCTGGTTCGGGGTCTGGTGTTGGAGAAGGACAACTTCAAAGAGATTTAACGACTTATAGTGTAGAATTTAATCGTCACGCTGGGGATGAAATCAATAGAGAAATAGTAGGTAACGGAGTAGATATAACCTATTCTGGAAAATCTATTACTAGAGAATTGAGTCCAGACCCTAGAATGTTAGCTGCTCTAGGTACTGCTGCAACTTTGTATGGAGCAGGTTTTTCTTTCTTAAGTGAAGCATCATACTTTCCTAATTCAGGACAGTTTCGTAATAGTAAAGGGCAAATTAAGTCTATTAGACAATTTTTCACTAAAAGTCCTCAATACCAAGCAGAATTATCATTGGCTAAAACAACTTCTAATACGGCTAAAATCGTAGGTAATAGCTTTGCAGTAATGGCTTATGGAGTTACAGTCAATGACTATGTCAGTCAGTGGGGAAGTGCAAATGGTTATCCTGGACATGAAGCAACTCTAAGAACAGGAGCAGATTTAGGAGTTAACACATTAGGCTTAATAAATGTTTATGGAGCTGCTGCAAATATTGGCTGGGAAATAGGAAGATTCATAACTCAATCTAATAGTTATCAAAGCTTTAAACATAATGTAGTTTATAAAACACCAGAAGGAAGAGATGGATTAAGAACAACTGATTACTAAATTTTAAAAAATGATTACAGATTTTTACCGTTTTCTTTATTTACATTATAAGAAAAAAGAAGATGACTTTATGTCATGGTATTATACTTTAAGTATTATAGGTTTTCTTTTGACTCTGAATGTAGGTAGTTTAATTCACTTATACTTGGCAAAGTATCAAATATCATTAGATAAATTACAATATCTAATGCTTTTTCTAACTCCTTGGATACTCCATTTTATCTATTTCTACGCAATTGATAAAAAAAGAAAGAATGAACTTTTGAAAGAAAAATCTAAGGTTGTTACAAAAAGTAAAGTAGGGTTCTTTGCATATATTATTGTATCCAAAATAGTATTTTTCTATACACTCATTACATGGGCAGATTCCTTGGTAAAATAAACGGTATTGTCCTCGTATAAATTGACAAATTTCGATAGCCATTTACCAAAAAGTAGATGGCTATTGTCATTTTGAGAACAATCGAATGG
>CAZXYA010000553.1:0-6188 GCA_964644655.1 uncultured Saprospiraceae bacterium
AAAAACGAATGCAGCAGATACCTCATACCCATAAACAAGTTTTGACCTATTATAACCAATACAAAAACAGCAAAAGCAAGCGTTTTGAAAGTGAAACTCGTTTGGAATTGGCTAATAACAAACATTATACTCCTGATTTATTTTGCTCTTATATTACCCCAGAGCAGAAAGCCCATACTTTTGTTTTGGAAGTATATAACAGTAATGGAAACAATAGGGTAGGTTATGTAGAAGAACAGCTTGAAAAAATCTTTTGGGTTTTGTGGAATACTCAAAAGATTCAGCAAAGGACGGGGATTGATGCAAAGCCTATTATCCTTTGTACTTTCGATTCTGTTTCTTTTTTGAAAGGTGTGTTTAAGCGTGTTTTACAAAATTCTTACTTAATGTCTAAAGATATTTCTAATCAATTATTTTTTAATTTGGATAGGGTGACTTGGCAAGACTTTTCTAGTGGGTGGGTTACTTTGGATAGGAGGAAAGTAGATTTAGGAAATTAAAAAAGCCCTACTCAACTTTTAGTTGAGTAGGGCTTGACTAAAACTATAAGATTAATTTTTTGAAAACCCCTTTCGAATATAATTTAATAGTCTAAAATGTAGTATATTGGGGTATTTCAAAGAAATAAATAAAAATTTTATTTATTCCTAATCATGGTGCATTATCGACATAGACCCTTCCAGAAGAATATCTATTATACCAAGCATAAATACTTCCAGATGTATCTTTCATACAAATATTCCAACCCCTAGCTATTCTTCTACTTTTATAATAGCCATAATATTCTTCTTGAAAAGAACCTCTTTTTATGGCACCTCTATCCGTATAGTCATAATTACAGCTAAATGTCATATTTGTATAAGCTCTGATTGCACCACTACTAATGTAAGTCCATGCTTTCAAATAAACCCTTTCATATCCCCAATAATTAGAAGAATATAAAAGTTGTCCTTTTAGCATGAAGCCATTACTTTGTCTATATGTATCACTTCCGCTATAAGGAAGGCAATAAGACCTTTGAGTAGATTTCTTAAAATTTAATTCTTCTTTTTCATGCGTTCTTTTATTTACTTTGTAAATGGTTTCGCCTTTTTCTGAGGCAAAAGATTTCTGGTACATAACTCCCTCTATTTCAATATAACCATTTTCATTGAGTGTTGCAGCTTCAAAATCACTTGGCATCCATTTTGAAAAAGGTATATTTTTCTCAACTTGAACATGTAAAGTAGAATTGAAGTTATTGAAAATACTTGACCATAATTTTAATTCTTCAATATCTAAAGAATCACCTTCTAAATATTCGGAAATAGAGTCATAGTTTTCTTTAGAAGAAAAGGATAAGTAATTACCCAATTTTTCACTCTCTATAACTTTTATACCATTAGATATGGACTTGTAAAAATCTATCCTTTCTTCTTTTGCTTCAGTAGTTAAGTTTAATTCATTTAATTCATGTAGAGAATCCTTGTTGCATCCTACCAGTAATAAGCCAAACGCAAGTGTTACTAAAATAGTAATCATCTTAACTGTGGCTAAATTTTTCAAAGAAAAAATCATACTTTATTATTTAAGGTTTAAAAATTCAAGAAAACTAAAAGTTTGAAATACTTTTAAAAGGAATGATTTTAATTCCCATTTTCTCAATGACACCACAAATCAATAAAATATAGATTCAAGAAACAATATGCTTTTTGTGGAACTCGGTAAAGTGTTATTATGTTATCGGTAAAGTGAAACAATAAATTCGGTAAAGTGTCAAAAATAATCGGTAAAGTGCATTATGCACGAAAAACCATTGTTATAATTTCTTTAATTTTGTTGCATAGTCAAGGTCATTTTCATTTTGGGTTAAGGGGATGTATCTTTTCTTTATTGGGAGGGGTGGTTTTGTCAAAAATTGTTATTAATTCATTTCCAACCTTGACTTCTTTTATATGGATTTCTGTATCCAAGAAACTATTTACGTAATTTTGATATTCTTTTTGAGACATGTCTCTCCAATCTTTTTTAGGTAATTCTCTAGGCATTGTACATATTTAGATAAATAATTAAAATTCAATCAATCAAAACTCTTTCTACAACTATGTTTCGATTTACATTCACTCTATTAGTATCCTTCTTGTTGTTTTTCAATGGCTTATATTCTCAAAATATAGCCAAAGATAGCCTCATAAATTTACTTGACAAATCTTTAGCCGATACTACAAGAATAGATTTGTTAATAAAAATTGCAAATCAATCTGATTCTCCACAAGAAAAGGAAAAACACCTAAACCGTGCCCATTCTATAGCGTTAAAAGGAAAATATAGTGCCGAATTGGGGGACATTCTTTATGCACAAGGATATGTATATTATTCTATGGGTAATATTGATAAGACTATACAATCATTTGAAAAAGCTTTAGTTTTATATCGTGAAGATAATAATAAAATTAAAATAGCCAATTGTTATTTTAATATATCTAATATGTTGGCTACCTTTAAAAACGATGTTAGTGGGGCAATAAGTAATTTAGAAAAAGCTTATTTAATTAGGGACTCTCTAAATTTAATTTTATTAACATGTGAGGCAGCATCTCGATTGGCTCAATATCATGGAAGAATAGGAGAACTAAATAAAGCCGAAGATTATTTATCCAAAACTAAATCTTTACTCACTTCTAACCTTGTTACTAGAGAAGATACCTTAGAATTAGTAAGTTTTTACTCTAATGCTGTCGCAATTTATGGAGAGATGCAACATCTGGAAAAAGCTAAAGAGTATGCAAATGAAAGCATTAAACTCCAAAAGATACTTAATGATTCTACTGGCTTAGGAATAGATTTACTCAATCTTGGAAATGTATTTTTACTTTTGGGACAACATGAAGAAGCAATTCCTTATTATCAAGAGGCAATAGATATTTATAAATTTATGGGGACGGATGACGGAATGGCTCATGCTTTATTAGGTATAGCTGAAGTAAGAACTAGGTTAGGGGAATATGACAAGGCAATTGAATACTATAAAGAAGCAATAGATATAAATAAAAAAGAAGGAAATGTTAACCAAGGGTCAATAAATGGTCTTGCTAATTGTTATAGAGGAATAGGCAAAGCACTTATTGAAAAAGATAGTAATAATCTAGAAAAAGGATTGGCTTATTTTATCAGTGCAGATTCAATTTACAAGAAAATAAAAAACATTGGTGGGCAAATCAAAGCAGGGCAAAGTATTGGCGTAGTTCACTATAAAAAAGGAGAATATTTTAAAGCTATTGGGATAATGAATGAATATTTGAGCCTAAGTCGTTCAATTAATTCTAATAACTGGTCGGTAACAGCTTTAGATGCTCTAGGTATGTGCTATTTAAAAATTAATGATTTAAAGAATTCGGAAAAATATTTACTTTTAGCAGAAAGTTTTGTTGAAAAATCCAAAAAATTATTTACTCAAAAGTTAGTCTATGGACACTTAGCGGAATTATACGAAAACAAACAGGATTTCGTCAAAAAATCTCAATATTTAGAGAAGACTTTGGAGGTGAAAGATTCTATATATTCTTATGAGCGTAATGACCTAATTATTAAACATGATAGAGCGTTTGATTCTGAAAAAAAGGAGAGAGAAATTCTTGAAAAAGATTTACTACTTCAAAAAGGGCAAAACCAGAGAAACATGCTTCTTTTCCTTACTTTGTTCTTTGCAGGTTTGGGCGTTTTCTACCAATCAAGGGTTATGAGACAAAAAAGGTTGGCTCTAGTCTCTCAAAAAACTATAGAAGCTTTACAGAGAAAAAATCAGTCTGTTATACTTGAAAATCAGAAAATATTAGAATCTACTACCATTGAGGAAACAAGACGTCAAAAGTATGATTTGAAAAAAATAAATTCTATTCTTGATAGCAAAGTTGAACTCTTTGATAATAGAACTTATAAATTTAGAGACATAGTCTATTTTGAAAAAAATGATGATGCTATCCACTATTTTACTATGGACGGAGAATTCCATCCTAATACTTATGGTTCATTACAAAAAATACATGAGGAATTATTTCCTGAACCTATTTTTATTTTAGTACACAGGAAGTATTTAATTAATATTTATAATGTTATAACTTATGATAATAAATCATTACTTATAACAATGAATGATGATAAGCAGACACAAATAAAAATAGCAAGAACTCGAAAAAAGGAAGTTTTGGAAAAATTGGATAAATACCTTAATCAAGGTAGTTAAAATTTTGCCTCTTAAAAGCCTGTGGTTATTACTTAGATTTCCACAGGCTTTATCGTATCAGACTACTCAAAATTCACCCAACCATAGCAGGAGCATATTGATTATTCTGAATTTTATTTACTAGCTTTCGTTTCATCCTTCCCCAATATTGCAAGCTCTCTTTTCTGGATAGCATTTTAATAGTATCATTAGCCGACCATGTGTATTTTTCTTTCTGGAAAAGTTAAGAATACAGCCTGCCAACTTGCCATCAAATAATGTCTGATTGAAATACTGATATGCGCTGTTGAGGGCATTAAATTGTTCCTCAGTTGGGGTGAGGAATTTTTGTTTGCTCATACTACTAGAATTTTGTTTTATGTACTGTATCGTACACTACAAAACCAAGCGAAATAGGGTAAGCAATCAAGACCTATCTAGTTAATTGTCAATAGGAACTCTTGAAAAGAGCGTACTTATTCATATAACCATTTTCCTAGCTAGTGGGTTAGTTTTTGTCAACAGGACTTTTGAGAATGCCCCTGCGAAAAGAGTATTTCTCTTTTACGAATCTGAAAACGTCCGTCGTTCCTCCCTTGCGGTATGGGAAATGCGTAGCCTTTATTTGGCTGCGCTATTTTTTTTGTATTGCTTTAGAATCCCAGACATTTCCCGATTGTGAAGAAGGCTATTTAAAGAGTCTCTCTTTATAGCAATTTTAGATAAGTTATTATTTTCTTTTATAAGTGTATTAACTCGGTGAGTCATTAAAGATTTCTGATGAATAGGTTTTGCCGCCTTGTGTGTACACAGCTTTAGATTAAATCTAAGATTATAGTTTTCGCCAGTAGGTTGATTAACTATAATATAGATAACTCCTGCATACTGGTCTAATCTAGAGTCAAAAGTTATACTAAAAATATCATTAACATTTTCTCCTTTAGAAGTTTTGAATACTGTTCCTATTTCCTGCGTGTGTCTTCCGTCATCCTCAATGATAATTCCCAAATAAGTTTGGTGAAAGTCAAATTTTCGAAGTTCTCTAATTTGCTTTAGACCTTTGTTTCTATTTTTTTCAAAGCGGTTAATTTTTACTTTCCCATTCGGCTGTGTAATTACTTTTATCCTTTTAAATTCAATAACGGTTGTTAATTCAGGATTATTTAGAGGGCATACTAAAAAATCTATATCTCCAATACTATCTTGCTCGTCCTTGGTTAATACAGGTTCTTGCACTTCAGCTTTATAGAAGTATTTCTCTCCTGTTTTTATAGGAAGAATATCTTCTATAATAAGGTCTCTAGCACTATTATCCGAAATTAACCATTTTACTATGTCTTTTTCTTCAAGTTCTGTTATACTTGGTTCATTTAGGGTAGAACTTCCAAAAAACTCATAAGTTCGTTTTTCTGGCTCAAGAACTACACCATGTGTTACTAGCATCTTAAATATTTTTGGAATTCTAGCATCCATATACAAAATGTTTAATATTAAATATTTATATATACGAGTGTATCTTGCTGATTCTTGGAAGAAATCGCTGCTTTTATTGTCAAATATTATACAAAAAACTATTTTTAAATGGAGTTACTAATAAAAATGGTTTACGGTTATACAAGGTCGTAACATTATTGGGCGCAATAATGTTATTCAGATTAAATAACTTTTTTTTCTAAATCTTTTCCTAATATACTACTTACCTCTTTATCAAACTTTACTATCCATTCTTGATGAAATCTTAGGCTCTCAAAATATTCTACAAAAAAGTTTATTTGGTTACCCTTTTTTCTTTCAGGTGTAGATTCTTCCTTTTTTATCATTTCTATAGATGATTTAACCATATCTAGGTCAGGGTTTTGGTTAGTTAATTTTTGCATTTGAGTTTGTTGAAATACAAATACTATATAGTCATGCCATCTTTTTATTTTCCCTGTGGTTTAACCCCCTATTAATGTGACAAAGATTACAGATGGTGAGAAAATAAATG
>CAZXYA010000554.1:0-6186 GCA_964644655.1 uncultured Saprospiraceae bacterium
CAATCTCTAAGGCGTATTTATTCAAGGGTACTACTAGTGTTTCTTTCGTTTTGTAGACATTAAAGCTTAGTGCTTGGTAATCTCCACCACCTACATTTTTTTTAGTAATAATGGCCAAATATTCTAATTTATTAATATCTGAAAAACGCAATCCTGTAAAGCAACCAAAACAAAAAATATCTCGCACTTTTTCTAGTCGCTCATTATTAGTAAGATTCAGATTATAGAGGTCAAATAATTCCTTTTTCGTAAGAAATACTTTTTCAGTTTTTACGGCACTAACCTTAAAATCTTCGTAGTCCAACTTATTATTATAACCAGCTTTTGTTGCTTTGCGTATTAAGCCTTTTAAGTTGACTATTTTTTTCTGAACAGTATTTCGGGAATTTCTTTTTTCTTTGGCGAGATAGGATAAAAATTTATTTAGGAATCGTTGGTCAATATCGCTAAAACTGAGTTTAGTCTTATAGTGAGTTTCGTACCCTTTTAAATCACTAATTAGAGTTCGATACTTACCACAAGTATGTAAACTAACAACCAATTCCATTTCGACGACCTGCTCTTCAAAAAATTCAATCATGCCCTTCGCTTTGGGTTTGTCCCCTAAAAATGCTTTCTGGACATCATCAACAGTAAAATCTTCCACCGTCATTCTAAGTTGCCGTTCTGTTCTTTTAAGTTTGGCTTGTAGATAATCGAGATAATCATTTATTTCAGCAGCATCAGAAATATGTTTTGCTCGTTGTTTCTTTTTATCCCAATATTTTGGAAGAATTTTCTCTTGGGTATATTGTTTCCATTTTTTTCCTCTTGATTGATACACCATAAATATGGGGCACCTGCCATCCATTCTTGCTCTATCTAAATAAAAATTAATTGTTGCCATAAAAAGAAAAATTTATCTAGATACAAATCTAAATAAATTTTATCAAATAAATTCAAAATAGCGGTCAATATTTACTTTGCTCAATGATTTATTGCTGCTACCTATTTGATTTTAATATTCATAACTTATTGATTATCAATCAAATTAAATCAATATGAATTAAATTAGATAGAATAGGTTCGAGCCCTATAAGAGGCGCAAAGCTCAATAGCCTTATGGTTATTGGGCTTTTGTTGTTTTAGGAGGTTTGGATTCTCCTAAAATTTTAGTGCCATTTTTCTCAACCGACAAACAAAACCGACAAACGACCGACAAACATTCTCTTATTTTGTAATAAAAGTACATTAAAAACTTAAAACAGCTACAAAACAAGTCTTTTGTAGGGCAAACTGACCAGTTTTTTATGGCATTTTTATTATCCCTCCCTTGAGTAATAAGAGCCTATATTATTTTATTTTTTATTGGTCACTTCTCTCACTTTTGGGGGAGGATAGTTTGGGTATTAGAGATCTAATTAAACGCCTCCTCTCCCTTCCATCTCTAAAATTTTCAAAATATCCAAATAAAGTCCCTTAGTTGTCTTGAGTTGGCGTTCACCTAGCGCAGCATAATTATGTAACCCAGGCGCACTATTGATTTCAATGACATGATAATTGTCTACAGGTTGAGCAATATCAGCGGTCATAATATCTACACCACATAAGCGAAGCCCCATAGCTTTAGTGATATTAATGGCTAGAGCTTTATAAGTAGGATGTATTTTAGCTGACCAGTCGATGGCCATTCCACCGTTGGAAAGGTTCGCATTATCCAATAAAGTGACTTTTTCTTTAGCTGGTAAAATTGAAGTTAGCCCTAGACCTTTTTTTTGTAACTTATTTAACATTCTGGGGTCAGCAATATCGATGATAGACATTCGTCCATCTTTACTCAATTCCTTTTGTTTTGCTTGTAATAAAGTGTCGATAGTCGATTGTCCATCTCCTATGATGCTAAGTGGAATTCTTTCATAAGCACAATAAACTTTATCCTCTAAGACAACAATCCGATAATCTTTCCCCACACAAAATTCCTGCACCAAGAATACTCTACTATAGGCTAAAATGGTGCTGGCAAATTGGAAAAAGTCTGCTTTAGTATACACCTTAGCCACATCTCTACCCCAACTTTCGTCATTTGGTTTGACTATAACAGGAAAACCTAGGGATTGTGCATATTTATAACCTGCTGCTATATCTCTTTTAATGGTTAATTTTTCATTTAAGGCTTCGCTAAAAAAAGTCTGTGTTTTGGGAATAGAAAAGCCCATTTTTTTTAGGAAATAATAGCTATAGCCTTTATCACTTGATATTTTGGAAGCACCATTGGTATTTAGCCCAAAAAAAGAACCTTTGAAAAGAGATTGTTGGCCATTCTTAAAAAGGATTTGTCCAACAAAACCATATTCTGGTTCTGGAATTACTTGTGCCCCAATTTTAGGGGCCATTTCTAATAAACATTGTGTTATAAAGGGAAGTTTCATAACATTAAAGATGAACTATAAATGATGAACGATGAATTTTTGTTAAACGATACCAATATCATAAGATTGCTGAATTTCTTTAATGCTAATCGTGCGTTCTTCCCAAGTGTACATAGTGAGATGGCTAAGGTATTCATTGGAAAAGAATAGGATTAATAAAATACCTAGGGTTAAACTTCTTCTTTTCCATTTTTCTTTTTTTAGAAACTTGGCTAAGAACAAGCAGCCTACTATCCAAACAATTGGATTGATGAGAAAAAAGAGTAGTTTGGACAAGACAAAAAACAAATGCAGAAAATTTAATTGGAAAAATAAAGAGCAAGTTAGTTTTTTACCAAATAAGTCTCGTGATTTTATGATATAAAATGAGAAAATATAGCGCGTCAAAAAATAAATAGATTAATTCGTTGGGTATTAATCTGTTGGGCAAAAAAACACTCTCCAACGCATTAATAAATTTCAAAACATCTATCTTTTAGCTGACTATCTAGTTAATTCAGAGGCATAAACACCGCCAGTTTATAATAACTCCCAGCATACAAAGGGTTATCAGCCAAATTATCTCCAAAAGAAAAACGGAAGGTATATTTATTATTGGATGTAAATTTCACATAAGCGCCCAGCCATTGATATTGATTTTCAGATAACCCCGTATCATCTCTGGTCAAATAAAACTGTTCATAATGCAATCCAGCGGCCAATTTATCAGAGAAAATATAACCAGGGTAGGCCCAATACAAAATAAAATCTGCGGAAACACCACCATCTCTCAATGCTTTATAATAACCAAAATAGAATTCTGTTTCCAATTTATCATCTGCATAAAAAGCGACTATATTTGGAACAATGCCTTCTCCAAAACTACCTGAAGGGCTATTGGATAATAAACTGCCGTGGGTAAAACCAAGGGAAGGATTGATATAGGCTTTGCCATCTAAAGCAGGAAACCCTAATCCAATTCCTGTTTCTGTCCAAGCATCTCCACCTTCATTGGTATAGGCATGATTGGTCCAAAAGATACCGTAATAGGTGAAATCGAATTTTTCCTTGATATTAAAACTACCATAAACCGCAGGTGCAAAACCAAAGGCATTGTCTTGATTTAGGGCTACCGCAAAAGTACTGGTTTGAGCAATTGATAAGGAATGGATGAAGAGATAGGTGAATAAAAAGAAAGTAACTCTCATTTGTTGATTAAGTTTTATCGTTTAGACGAATTACTTTCAAATATTGCTACATTTTGAGGGACTTTTCTTTCTTTTTGTATAAAGGGGCTTGAAAATTCGATAAAAACTAAATTGGATAGGCTGATAGTTGTAGTCGCAGATGGCAATTATAAAGGTTTATTTGACAACATTTGCATGTTCAAAAGGGCAATGGCGACAACCACTTCCACAACAATAGCCTCGTTTTTTGTGATAGGCTTCAGTCATGACTAGAAAGCCATTTTCAAAATAGTAATCTTCACCTTCTTTTGGTTTCGGAGGTTGAGTTAAAACTGTTTTATTATCTTTTTTCTTTGACATTTGATGGATTCATTAGTATATTTTGACACGGAAAGACACGGTTGAAAATTATGACTTTTTTATGTTTTCCTTCTTGACGCTAAGCATACTATTGGTTTTAAACCAAAACATAATAAAAACATAACTCTAAAACCGTGTCCCTCCGTGTCGAAAAAATTACATACTTCGACGATATTGCCCCCCAACAGCAAACAAAGCATTTGTCACTTGCCCCAGCGTACAAACCTTCACACAATCCATCAAATGCTCAAATACATTCTCATTGGCAACAGCAGCGACTTGTAATTTCTTTAAGGCTTTTTCAGCTGCTTTGGCATTGCCTTTATGTAGCACATTTAAGTTGGTAATTTGCAATTCTTTTTCTTCCGTAGTTGCTCGAATGACCTCCGAAGGAATGACCGTTGGCGATCCTTTAGAAGACAAGAAAGTATTGACCCCAATAATTGGATATTCTCCCGTATGTTTCAACATTTCGTAGTGCATACTTTCTTCTTGGATTTTGCTACGTTGATACATGGTTTCCATCGCACCCAAAACGCCACCTCTTTCGGTGATTCTATCAAATTCGCCTAATACCGCTGTTTCTACCAAATCTGTTAATTCTTCAATGATAAATGCCCCTTGTAGTGGATTTTCATTATTAGCTAAACCCAATTCATGGTTGATAATCATTTGAATGGCTACGGCACGTCTTACACTTTCTTCTGTAGGAGTCGTAATTGCTTCATCATAAGCATTGGTGTGTAGCGAATTACAGTTATCGTAAATGGCATATAATGCTTGCAAAGTTGTTCGAATATCATTGAAATCAATCTCTTGGGCGTGTAGGGAACGACCAGAAGTTTGGATATGGTATTTTAATTTTTGCGACCGTTCATTGGCGCCATATTTATGCTTTAATGCCTTTGCCCAAATTCTTCTGGCAACTCGACCAATTACGGCATATTCTGGGTCAATACCATTGGAGAAAAAGAACGATAAATTTGGCGCAAAATCATCAATATTCATACCTCTGGCGAGGTAATATTCGATGAAAGTAAAACCATTAGACAAGGTTAATGCCAATTGCGTAATTGGATTCGCACCAGCCTCTGCAATATGGTAACCAGAAATGGAAACAGAATAGAAATTTCTCACCGCATTATCAATAAAATATTGCTGGACATCGCCCATCAATTTTAAAGAAAATTCAGTAGAGAAAATACAAGTATTCTGTGCTTGATCTTCTTTTAAAATATCTGCTTGCACCGTTCCTCTAACTGCTTTGAGCGCTTTGGTTTTTAATTCATTATAAATAGCAGGTTTTAAAATCTGGTCACCTGTCAAGCCTAACAACATCAATCCTAAACCATCATTGCCTTCTGGAATATCGCCTTCATACGTTGGACGCGGCAAATTATTATTATCATAAACGGCTTTCAACTTCGCTTCTACTAAATGCTCCAGTCCATTTTCTTTGATGTATAACTCACATTGCTGGTCAATGGCTGCATTCATAAAAAAGGCGCAAATTGTAGCAGCAGGCCCATTAATGGTCATCGAAACCGATGTCTTTGGATTGCATAAATCAAATCCAGAATACAGTTTCTTAGCATCATTAAGAGAACTAATATTTACGCCAGAATTCCCTACTTTTCCGTAAATGTCTGGTCGGTGGTCAGGGTCATTTCCATATAACGTTACCGAGTCAAAAGCGGTAGATAATCGCTTGGCTGACATGCCTTTTGACAAGTAATGGAATCGTTTATTGGTTCGTTCTGGACCACCTTCTCCTGCAAACATTCGGGTGGGGTCTTCGCCTTTTCGTTTGAAAGGAAACACCCCAGCGGTAAATGGAAATTCACCTGGCACATTTTCTTGTTTGCTCCATTTTAAAATCTCGCCCCAATCTTTGTATTTCGGTAAAACGACTTTTGGAATGTCATTATGAGAAAGCGATTTGGTATAATTCTCTACTTTAATGTCTCGTCCTCTGACTTGGTAAACAAATTCCTTGTCGGTATAAGCCGTTTTTTTCTGTTCCCAAGCATCTAGAATCGCTTTATTTTCTCGCTTTAAATCTTGGGTTAAGTCAGCTTTAGCACTTTCTAATGCTTTAACCGTCTCTGCCTTATCTTTTACTAATTGAATCGTATTTTCAACACTAAATAATTGTCTGGCAATTTCACTTTGTTTTTCTACTTCTTCATCATACTTCCGAATGGTCTCCGTAATTTCAGACAAATAGCGCACTCTAGCAGGTGGAATAATGT
>CAZXYA010000555.1:0-6176 GCA_964644655.1 uncultured Saprospiraceae bacterium
ATAAAAATATAAATATATGTATATAATTGATTATCAATGTAATATATTAATTGTGCAGGGTAAACGAAAGAAAAATTTTACAATATGATTATAATATATAATTGAAGAAAAATGACAAAATCTAAGCAATTAAGAAGGATATATTTTTAATTATGCCCTATTAATCAATTGGATTTTTGCTTGTTTTTCTAAAATATTTTACAAGTCACTACAAATGAATCATAAAATATATTAATTATATTTTCTTTCGTTCACCCTATTATAAATCCCCTAATACCGCATTACGATTAATTTAGCAGAAAAGGCCCTTCCACGATGAATAATAGACACAAAATAGGTGCCTCCATCCAAATGAGCAGTATTCACTTGAAAGCGATTAGTGCTCACTTTTTCGATATATTGCTCGTAAACAGCTTGGCCAAATAAATTGTAGATTTTTAAATCAATTGATTTATCTAAAAATGGTTCCGTATAAATCATTACTTGATCAATCGTTGGATTAGGAAATAGCTGTAAGGCACTACTAGGAATCCAGGGTACTGCTACTGTTTCAGATTGCTTATAATCTCCATTAGGATAGGTAGCTCGGATTCTATAAAAATTAACTCCTATAACAGGATTAGGATCTATTGTAGTATAAGCATATTTTTCAGCTTCTCCTCCTTCTGTTGAAATTTGTTCAAACAGAATTCCATCTTCAGATCGTTCTATTGTAAACTGTCTATCAGTTTGTTGTTTAACGTGTACCCATTGAAGATTTACAGCGGCTTGGTTAAGAAAACCTGTCAATACAAAACTATTTTGTGCTCTAGATCGACCTACTTGTAATCCATTTCCTCCAAAGCTTATAGTTTGTCTATCGAAGCATAAAAGTTTACAATTTTCATCATATACTTTGATTTTAACTATATAATTGCCTGCTGCTAATCCTTCAATATTTTCTATGACATTACAATCCATATTACAGTGGAAGACCAATTGGTGATTCATGTCAAAAATATCTACAATCATTAAATGGGTCTCAGGGCTGTTGATGACCAAGTCTTCCCCTACTTTTTCTAAAGTAATTCTATCACATTCTGTTTCAATAGTAGGTTCAGAAATGGTAACATATTCCCAGGTATTGCAAATTACGGTATCCCCAACGCTGGTTAATGAATGGAGTACTATGGCATAATTGCCAGGAGGTAGGTCAGAAATTGTAACGGACTCTGGGCAAGCATCTTCAAATTGGCAAGAGTCATCTACTAGCTCAAAATCTGGATGTGTAAAAATAGTAAAACTGTTTCGACCATCATTTAAATTACTAATCGTGATGGAATTATTATCTGAAGAAATAAGTACATCACATAATAAAGGAGTGTCGGAGGCGTCCACTGGTATAGTAATAGGATCACTAGGAATCGTGTCCACGGGAATAGTATCAGTAGGAACTAAACAGATGCAATTTTCACTCACCATCCCAATATCTCCATTAAGCATACAAGAATTTCCAATATCTAAGCCCAACTCTGGGCAATCCATTGTACAAGTAGTATTAATGTTTTCAGGACTTAAACAACCTTCTAAATTTTCGGAAATGATAACTGGTCCACTTATTCTATCACTTTGTAATAAAGCATTAATGACACAACAATCATGCAAATTAATATTATCCATTATTACTAACGAATCAGCTACTGATAGCAGATTTCGTAACCCTTCTAAGTCCATTAAATTATCATTGTCTCTAATAATCAAACTACCATTTAAGGTAATTAAATTCCCTAATTGACTGACATCCATAATCTGGTCATTATCAATAATGCGAATATCTTCTCCTATTAATTCTAAAGAATCCAAACCACTAAAATCTACAATTTGGGTGGTTTGAATCAAATGTAAACAACCAAATAAGTGAATGATGCTTTGATAGGCTTCTAAACTTTCTAGCTTCGGTACATTGATAAAATATAAATCTCCTCGAATCTCACTCAATCCTGCGAAACCTGTTATCCAAACTAATTCGGGTAAGTTCTCATAGCGTACTCCGCCACCAAAAGAAATGAATCCAAAGCCACCAAATTCGCCAATCGTCGCACTACCGATGGAAAATAAGCGAGGTAAATTCAAATAAATACAACTGCCTCCTACTCTTGTCAAACTTACAAAACGAATGTATTCTAAGACTAAACAATTTTTCACTTGAATATCCCCTCCGACTTCCATCAGGTTACTAAAACCATCTAAATTGCTTAGTACTGGATTATTACAAATCTTCAAGTCACCGCCAATGCTCATAATCCCCCCTAAACCATCTAAAGTTGCCAACCTATCATTCGACGGATTGGTCAAAGTATCTCCGATATAAACTGTTCCCGTTACGGTTTTAATGCAGTTTAGATTGGAGAGATTGGTGATATCGTCGCCGTTGATGATTAGGTCGCCGTTTATAGCTTGACATTGGCAATCAAAAGAATCTAACTGAGCCTGAGTAGTGAATACTTGTGTATTAATCACACAGATGTCTTCCGTAGGAATATTGGATTGATTATTTCCACACCAGATAGGATCATTATTATCTGCTGCTGAATTACTACCCAATTGAAGATTTAAACCATTGGATGTGAGGTCATTTACAACTTGTCCACTTCCTTCATTGAAATGATATAGGGCTATTGTACTAACATTATCTGAAAATTCACCTGTTGGTGGGGTAAAATTACCAGTATAACGAACTGTGTTAGAAATTCTTAGTCCATCCATTATACCATTAAATTGATCTAGAAAAGTTCTTGTATAGCCAATTTCTAAAACTCCATTGGGGATAGTACTACTACTAGTATGGCTTCCTATATTTTGCCCATTCAAATAAATCGTTCCACCTGATGTCGGATTACCTACATAAGCAACGTGAACCCATTCCCCTAAAATAAAATCTGTATCGGAGGTAAGGATTCTTCTTCTATCCCAAAATTCTAATTTATTAGTATTCCAGTCTATTCCTAACCATGGACTAAAGGATTGCCTATCAAAGCTAAATAATGCTGAATAGCGATCATTAGGATTACGTTCTTCTATTCTAATATAGAATTCAAATGTATAATCTCCTTCCAATGAAGGGAAATTGGAAACCTCTAACCAATCGTTTAAGCCATCAAATTTTAAGTAGCTGCTATCTCTATCAAAATCATCTATGGTAGTTCCGAGGCATTCACAGTTAGCAGTATATTGATCCATTGTAGTACAAGGATCACCATCATTGCATCTTTCTCCTATTTGATCACAGCTTGTATTTTCGATAATGCCATCGCAGTTTTCGTCTACTCCATTGTCAATTATTTCTACGGCAGTTGGCGAAATCATTGAATCAGTATCATCACAATCACCCCCATTAGACACATATCCAATTGGCGCAATACAAGTCACTACTGAATCCACCGTACTACCAAAACCATCCGCATCCGCATCTATATAAAAGACTTGACAGCCCTCTGTACAACTTGTGCCTGTTGCTGGGCTATCGTCACAGTCACAGGCTGCTCCTGCGGAGTCGTTGTCTGCGTTGAGTTGGTCAGAGTTTGGTGTTTGGGGGCAGTTGTCTTCTGAATCTGAAATACCATCATTATCTATATCACTTGTTTGTATTAGGTCTTCTCCATCACAGTCTTCATCTATGCCGTTATTAGGTATTTCTGTGGCGTTAGGGTTTATGTTAGAATTGTTATCGTTACAATCAACTGCGTTCTCTACAAAACCAATAGGTTGGGTTGTACTTATCATAGAACTATCAGGATTTCCAAAGTTATCCATATCACCATCATAAAACCACACAATAAATCCGTCATCAATAACACCGTTACAATCATTATCTAAACCATCTGCTAATTCTAATGCGCCAGGAAATATAGTGGGATTGTTATCATCACAATCCGATTCGGTGGTGAAGGAGTCATTATCGTTATCACTAAACTCATTTATTCCTGCACAAATACAATCCTCTTGGACAATATCGTTTATTGTTGCAACATTCCTATCATCACAACTATCACCTTTATTCAATTGCAGATCAGGACATTCAAATGGATTTTCTATTAGATCTCTACCATCACAGTTTTCATCTATACCATTATTGGCAATCTCTGTAGCACCTGGAGAAATAGTTCTATCACTATCATCACAATCTTGATTATTTAAAACATATCCAATAGGAAGTGTTTGACTTTCGATACTGTCGGTTGGGTTTCCAAATCCGTCTTGGTCATTATCTCGATACCAGGTTATTACTTCATTTGTGGGAAAGATTGAAACGTTATCAATTCTAATTCCATCCTCATCATTGAAGGTGTTAAAATCAGCATTGTCATGTTGCTGGAAACGAATTATAAAGGTACTTGTAAGATTTAGTTGGTTTTCTGATGCTAGAGCAGAAATATTCAAATTGTCAATGTTTGAAAATATACTATTTGGTTGACTTTCAGGCTGAAAGTCAAAGACTTTCGTAAAACTGAGTCCATTATCATCGCTAAAAAAAATCCCATCTTCGGGATGATTTTCATCAGCAAAATCCCAAACAGAAAAAGACATTTCGACCTGAGAGACAGAAGCGAGATTAAGGTGAAGGTCAAGTGCATTAGTAGTGACAGGGCCATCGCAACTTTGACCAAAAGTGACAGCAGAAGAAGACTGTATACCTACGCCTTCCTGAATGGCAACAAAGCCCTGTGGATGAGCATAATCTCTTGAGGAGGTAGAATCAACAAAGGACTGGACTTTCCACATATTCGCAAATTCATTGCTGTCAAAGTTATCCGAAAAAGGGAGCGTAGCATATTCTACATTAGTTTCTGAAATGGAGACATTATCTAATCTAAATCCATCCTCATCATTGAAGGTATTAAAATCAGCATCATCATGTTGTTGAAATCTAATGACGAAATTGTTGGTTAGGGAGAGTCCGTTTAATTGAGCTAATCGGTCAATATCAATAGGAGGAAAAGTGCCAAAAGTACTATTACACCAATCTTGTGGAATAAAGTCAAAGACTTTCGTAAAGCTGAGTCCATTATCATCGCTAAAAAAAATCCCATCTTCGGGATGATTTTCATCAGCAAAATCCCAAACAGAAAAAGACATTTCGACCTGAGAGACAGAAGCGAGATTAAGGTGAAGGTCAAGTGCATTAGTAGTGACAGGGCCATCGCAACTTTGACCAAAAGTGACAGCAGAAGAAGACTGTATACCTACGCCTTCCTGAATGGCAACAAAGCCCTGTGGATGAGCATAATCTCTTGAGGAGGTAGAATCAACAAAGGACTGGACTTTCCACATATTCGCAAATTCATTGCTGTCAAAGTTATCCGAAAAAGGGAGCGTAGCATATTCTACATTAGTTTCTGAAATGGAGACATTATCTAATCTAAATCCATCCTCATCATTGAAGGTATTAAAATCAGCATCATCATGTTGTTGAAATCTAATGACGAAATTGTTGGTTAGGGAGAGTCCGTTTAATTGAGCTAATCGGTCAATATCAATAGGAGGAAAAGTGCCAAAAGTACTATTACACCAATCTTGTGGAATAAAGTCAAAGACTTTCGTAAAGCTGAGTCCATTATTGTCGCTAAAAAAAATCCCATCTTCGGGATGATTTTCGTCAGCAAAGTCCCAAACGGAGAAAGACATTTCGACTTGTGTGACACTAGCGAGATTGAGATGTAAATCAAGCGCATTAGTAGTAAACCCTCCAGCGTCCGACGATTTGCCTATCAATACTGCCCTAGAATTACCAGTACCAATATTATCCGCTATCTGAATAATCCCATTAGAGCCAGTAAGATTAGGTCTCAAGGTCCACTCCGATTTAAACTCAGCGCCTTCAAAATCATCTTCAAAAATAATTTGAGATTGAAGTGGATTACTGATACAAATAAGTAGGATTAAAAGACTTGTAGCTAATAAATAACGAGTGTTAAAAAAGTACATAGTTTTAGTTTTTGATATTTTGACCAAATCGTTTGATTAGGTCGATGCACTTAAGAGTGAGAGGAGTGACCGAAAATGTATCCTTTCAAGTGGAATGGAACTGTCTAATAAGATGCAAAATAATTTTGCAAGCAAAATTTTGTATTGAACGCAGAGACGCAGAGATGCGGAGAACACATATAACTCTGCATCTCAGCGTCTCTGTCTTCAAT
>CAZXYA010000556.1:0-6153 GCA_964644655.1 uncultured Saprospiraceae bacterium
AGAGCAGCTCACTTCTAATGAGCAGGCCTCAGGTTCGAATCCTGATGGGTTCACAAAAGCCCTTTCAAATCTACTTTTGAGAGGGCTTTTTTAGTTTAAATACTCAAATTTCTCTGGCTTTTTGCCAATTTTTGCAATCTGGAATAATCGTAGTTCAAGCAGCTTGCTTGAAAAACAGCGATTGAGTCAAAAATAGTACTCAATCTGGGCTTTATCGCCTTATCTCCAAAAAACCGCTATAATTCTTCCCCTCCCCATCATTCAATAAATAAAAATAGGTACCATTAGGTAAATCTTTATTATTCCAAGTACCATCCCATTGACCTTTATAGCCGTTCTGTTCAAAAACCATATTTCCCCAACGATTAAAAATTTGTACCTTATTATTTGGGAAATCTTCTATGCCGTCAATAGTAAAGGTTTCATTGATGCCATCTCCATTCGGAGAAAAGCCATTAAAAATAAGCAAAGCTTTACATGCTATATAAAAAGTAACGGTCGCAGTATCACAACCAGTAGGGTTACATAATTCATAGGTAAACATATCTGTTGTGTCGCAGATATCATCATTAGCCGTATAAGTTACCGTCAAATCTGGATTAACCACTACGGTTCCTAGGCTAGGTTGGTCTAAAATAACCACCGTAATTAAAGTAGAATTGGTGGTATCATTTCCTAATACATTAATAGTTTTGATTGATCCTTCTTCTAGCGTATCTCTATCATCTACAGCAATAGGCGGCGGAATGGTATCTGGCAATTCTTCTACAGTAATGATAACAATAATTGTATCGCAATTATCTAAACTATCACAAACCGCAATACAAGCGGTATCCTTTCCTATTTCAATGCCTGTATAAATTAAGCAATTATTAGTAGTATCTACTTCAAAGACGACTTGTTCGCCCGCAGCCTCTTCACACACATTAGCAATAGTTTCAATAGTATAAGGCAAATCCAAACTATCTAAACAGAAACTATCGGTTTCATTGACTAGAAGGGTATCTTCATAAATTTCCATTTCTTCTTCGCAAGTAATCGTAAGCATAGCCGTATCTCTACAAATGCCTTGATTTTCGACCAAGATGAGTTGATAATTTCCTATGGGCAAGGTTAAACTGGCCTGTTCTGGTAGGTCGCAGTCAGAGAAGGCTTCAGAAAAAACACTATCATTAATTAATAAGGTATAATTCGTCAAATCGCTTTTTAATAAATTTAAGCAATATTCTCCATCCATTGTACAGTCGGTCAATTGAATATTTGCATTACTTTCTGTAAAAATAGCTTGGCATACAGTATCCATCATCATCGTATCAACTAGCATGGTGTCCACCATCATCGTGTCCATTATCATAGTATCTAAAACCGTCACCGTAATAATTATCTCTTCACAGCTATTATTATTTTCGCAAACAGAAAGGCATAAGGTATCTACACCGACTACTAATCCTTCATAGATTAAACAGTTGGTCAGGTTATTGACTTCAAATCCTACGGAAGGATTCTGTCCTTCACAAGTAGGTTGAATACTTGTAATATTTTCACTCATTAAAAGTTCAGAGAAGCAAATAGTGTCTGAATCCCCTACTAGAATAGTGGTATCTATTTGAATAATATTGGTCTGGCAGGTAATCGTTATATCAAATACAAAACGGCAATCTATGGCATTATTCTCAAAAATTATTTGATGGCTTCCAGTATCCAAGGGAATTTCAAAGCCTAATAATCTGTCTGGGCAGTTTCTAATAATTCCAGTATAATTTGCGCCATTATCCGTAATGGTATAGGCGGTCAAATCCAGAGAATCTGCCCCTGTAAAACAAACTAAGGCAGGTTGATCACAATTTGATGTTTCTATCATGCTACTTCCTACTGCCGCAATTTGAGGGCATGGAGGACATTCTACTATTACCATAATCGTATCGCTACAATTAGTTTCCGCATCCCTAAAAATCAATTCGTGTTGCCCAGTCGTCAAAGAAAGTTGAGACTTTCTGGGTAAAAAGTTCGTATTTAATTGCAAACTACCCATCATGTTGGTTGCCAATTGAGTAATCTCTAAAGTCCCATAAGTATTATTTGGAAAGCCCCCTTTTAGCGTCATTGAAGTAGCATTTCTTTCCCAACTAGCTTGCGGGTCTAGCTGATTCATTAGGTCCACTAATTCATTAATATCCTGAAATTCTCCTGTGTAAATAGAATCGTTGACCTCCCAGCGATCCAAACGATAGGGACCAGCCAAGCCTTGTCCAGGTAATGTAAAATATAAATAGGTCAACATGGTATCAATCCCACAACCTGCTAATCCTCCCGAATAAGGTACCCCATTATCCAATACTTCTAATTCCATTAAAGTGCTTAGAGAAACATCCAAACACAAAGCCGCCATAGACTCACAAGTAGTCGCCATTACGGTCAAATTCTTTTCACTAAAAAGGTTTAAAGAACAAGCACAATCAATTTCAGTTAAAGTAATTGCAGAAAAAATTCTTTCACAATCTGCTACATTATCCTTTATTATAACGGTATAAGTTCCCGCTCCTAAATTATCAATTAAAGTAGTCGTTTGGAAGTCTCCACCATTAACACTTATAGCATAATCTCCTGAGCCACCAGCAATAGCTAATTCTATCTGTCCATCTAAAGCATCACAGGTCGGAAAGGTAAGAAAAGATTGTAAAGTAATAGAATCACAGGTTGGGCAATTGGTTGGTTCAAGACTAACCGTATCCATTCCGTTTCTTTCACAATCGTAAGTTACATCTCTAACGCTAACGATATAATTTCCTGCGGCTATATCTGAAAAAGTAGGCGCATTTTGAAAAACAGTTCCACCATTGATACTATATAAATAATTACCACTTCCTCCTGTTACACTTACTACTATTTCACCTGTTGCAGTATCACACGCTGGATCAACTGTGGAAAAGTTAATGACCAATTCATCGCAATTCATACAATTTTCGGCAATTAATTCCGTAGCTTGATTTGGTTCTTTTTCACATTTAGAAACGTTATCTTGAATTAATACGGAATAAACGCCCTCTTCTAAATTGTTAAAAACATTGCCCGATTGAAAAGTTGCTCCATTGTTAATACTATATACATAATCTCCACTACCACCAGTCACATTAATTAAAATCCCTCCATTGGCAGAGTCACAAGCTGGTTGGGTGATTTCTGTAGTAACAGTAATAAAATTACTTGGAGGTTGGGGCGCAAAAGAAACAGGCGGATAACTGGCAGGACAAGAACCACCTTCATTTCGAACAATAATATGGTATAAACCACTTGGAACGTCTGTGAAAATAAAATTTGGTTGAAAGGTTTCCCCGCTATCAATACTAAATTCTAGCACACCAAAACCACCTTCTGTCAAAATTTTAAGCGTCCCTCCCACTCCACATTCCATTGGATCTGCCATAACAATTCCCCTAACAATAGGTGAGCCATCCGCTTGTAATTTGGCCAAAATAAAAGAAGAAAATTGTCGTTCTGCATCTCTAACTAAAAGAATATAAGTGCCAATACCTAAATTGGTAAAACTACTATCTGCTTGAAAGGAAGCTCCCCCATTAATACTATATTCAAAAGGAGCAATTCCATTTAATGGGGTAATATGAATAGCGCCATCCAATTGATTACAAGTAGAAGGATGCTCCACTTCATAGTCAATATCAATCATACCACTCTGTGCCAGCCCTATTGCTAAACTTAAAAAGAAAAAACAGAAAGTTGTAAAAAACTTCGCCATAGCTCTCACTACCATTTTTTGAAATTTAACAATTAGGTTCTTTGACAATTTTTACAATTCAATGAATTTATTAGTTTTTGTAATTGATAAAACCAACTGTTCTATTCATTTTTGTAACAATTAATAAAGAGCCGAAAGCTATAACAGATAGTAAAACTCAAACGAAATAGTCCTAATATTATGCTATTAGGAGAAAATCATTATTCTCTTTTAGTCGATTATAGCTAATTTAAATAACTCAATTTTGCTTATCAGGAAAGACAAGGAATCAGTAGCAATGAATTTGATTAATCAGGGAACAATAGTCCCAAATTTCAACCAACAAAATAGTCATCAATTATCGGTATAATAAGCAGTGAAAGATGGGTTAAATATTGCGATTGTAGATTACTGAGAAATTAACATAGTTATTTTATTAAGGGCAAATGCCTACCTGATGGTAGTCAAGAATTTGCTGATACTAAAATGCTACGTCAAAATTCTTGAAAAAAGATTAATAATTGAAAATGCTAAACTGTTTAATATTGATAATCAAGCTTTCATCATATGATACCTAGTATTAGTTAAGAATGTTAAAATTATACGGGGAAATAATTTAATATTCTTTAGTTTAAAAGTCGTTCTTTTTTAGCTTCAAAGCTATTTTGAAGTAAATCATTTGTGACAGGTTATTATAGGGCTTTTAAGCACTTGATTATCAATGATATTAAATCTATTTTTTATAGCAAAAAAAAAAGTATTTTTATAATTTTAATAACCTATGTTTTACATATTATTCTTTTATTAAGTTATTTTTCATTTTTCAAAAAAATACAGATTTGTGACAAAATTTTAGGTGTTTTTTTTCGACACTTTGACGTTCATTAGCAAAGTATAATATATTTTATGTTAGCAATTTTGAGCATTTAATTAGCTGATAAAAATTGTCGAAATAATCATTTCTTTTTACTTTAGCTTTTCTAAAATTCAATACTATGTCTAATCAGACACCAAAAGCCATTTACATCCACGGTTCTACTCCAAAAGAACAAGATCGCTTGAGTAAATTAAATGATTTGCTCAACCAAAGGTGTTTACAGGCTATTGGATTAAAAGGAGGAGAAAAAGTGTTAGACGTTGGCAGCGGTTTAGGACAACTCAGTTTGGCTATGGCGCGAAAGGTAGGAGCAACTGGGCAAGTAATAGGAATTGAGCGAAATGCTGCCCAATTAGCACATGCTAAAATTTTAGCTCAACAAAACCCACAAATAACTAATCTTGAATTTCGTTCTGGAGATGCTTATAATTTACCGCTCTCTACCACAGAAAAAGCTTCTTTTGACGTAGTTCACACTCGTTTTTTACTAGAACATTTAGCGGCTCCTCAACAAGCCGTTTTAGAGATGGTAAAAGCGGCAAAAGTTGGTGGTCGAATTATTCTCTCAGATGATGATCATGCGACCTATCGTCCAACTCCAGAACCTTTAGGTTTTTCTTTAATATGGAATGCTTACTGTCGTTCTTATGAACGATTAGGAAATGATCCTTATATTGGTCGTCGTTTGGTAACATTATTGCATCAATCTGGTATTAATAAAATTAAGAATAATAGTGTATTTTTTGGCGGTTGTCAAGGAGAATATTCTTTTCCGTTGGTTGCTAATAATTTAATAGGTATTTTGGAAGGAGCTAAAAGGTTAATTTTACAAGAACAATTATTACCTAAAGCTTCTTTTGATACTGCAATTGAAAGACTACATCATTGGAAAACCTTACCCGATGCCGCATTATTTTATGCGATTGATTGGGTAGAAGGTGTGAAATAAAATCATTTAGCAAATGTATTCAGAAGTTAGACGTATTCGATCATTGATAAAAAGTTGTTATAATGGTCCTGCTTGGCATGGTCCAGCTGTGTTGGAAACAATAAAAACAATTGATCCTAAAATCATTGGTAGGCGCATTAATGGTAGCCATAATATCATTGAATTGGTTAATCATATTGCTTCTTGGAAACTCTTTATCATCAAAAAATTAGAAGGTGATCCAGATTTTGATGTAGTAGGATCGATTAATTTCACTAAAATTGAGCAGCCAACAGAAGCAGATTGGAAAGCAGCCAAAAAACGCTTACAAGAGATCCATGATAGATTATTGGAAAAATTAAAATATACAGAGGATTCGGTATTAGTAGAAGGAGTGCCTGGACGGTCTTATAATTTTTTCTTTTTACTAACAGGTATTGTCAATCATAGCTTATATCATTTAGGGCAAATAAAATTGTTAATGAAATTAGATGAAGGAAGTAATAATTAAAGAGGCTCTGCCCCTTGCTCAAGGGGTGAGTATTAAACAGAGAATCAAAAAGTATTTAGGATTAAAACAATCAATTCTTTGAGAATATTTCTGTTTTAACCCTT
>CAZXYA010000557.1:0-6141 GCA_964644655.1 uncultured Saprospiraceae bacterium
AAGCTTACATCAGAGTATACATTATCATATTTAACAATTAAATCATATATGACTGAAAGCCAACTTGCATTCCACCAAATAGTTCTTTTGCTTCCGTGAGTTAAGGTGTTTTTGAAAGGTGATTTTAAATACTCATCTTTCGAACTTGGCGAAACATTATTATTATAATTATTGAAAGCATCTTTTCTATATTTTTCCCACTCTTCAGTTCCGCCAAAATGAGCTAAACAAATTTTTAGTTTACTCAAGTCTATATTTTCTCCCAAATATTCAGAAAGCATCTCGGGATTGAGCAAACATTCGTAATTTAGGGGGTGAGTAAAATTGGTTGAAAAGTCAAGGTTTTCTTTTTGCGGCAATGGGATAGGAATTGATGTTTTCCCTTTTGTTGGATATTTCAAAATTTCATGATTATTCCATTCTTTTTTCTTTTTACCTCTAAAAAAAACAGTTCCTTTTATACAATGAGTCATTAAGGGAACTTCATTGTCTTGAGCATATTTATATAGCTCTATAAGACTCTTATCAAATGGGTAATATCCAAGTGCAGGGTACAATTTAATTCCAGAGAAATACTTTTTAGAAAGGTTTGATTTTAAATAATTAGAATAATTTTTCTTGCCTTTTTCAGATAAGGTATCTTTTATTCTTCGTGGGTCAGCAAATACAAAAGGTAATAGTTCTTTCTTCTTCATTCCCAAGTCACGGAGCTTATCAATTTGATCAAGATATGAGATTTTAGGTTTTCCCGCTTCCATATACTCCATATCCATACTCAAAATTACCTGACGAGTACCTTGAGGATAATTCTTAGTCAAATATTCATATATCTTTCCTTGAGTCTTGTATTTAGTTGAATACCTTGCAAGAGTAAGATATCTGTAATATAGCTGAATAACTCCTTTTGAAAACAGAGAATCTATAGTAAGAAAATTAGAGATTATTCTAAATAGCCACCTAAAAAGAAATATAGGAACTATGTATAACCACCAAAAAATGACTGTGAATTTTAGAATCCGAAATATAAAAAACTTAATTTTTCGCGACTTGTGCTTAAAAGATCTATATCTCTTACTTCCTCTTTCAGTAAAATTATTATATACTTTTTTAACAAGATTAATCGTTACGAAATGATATAAAGGCCAAGGGAGAAAGCACTTGCCAAACTTATTAGGCACATGATCAATTGTAAAGATATGAGCATGACAATTTACTATAGGGTCTTTAGATTGTTCCATTAAATAATAATTAAGTGTTTTAAAAATATCACTATAATTCCAGTTGACACGCCATCACTGACGCTGTTCATCTACATGAGGCAAATTGGCTTCGGCAAAGATTTTCTAATAGTCCTCTTAGTTTTAAAATCTGGCTAGAATACTCAAAGTAATATTCCTTATCAGATTGATACTGTAGTTTGCCTAGTTTTCTGAAATTTCGCTTAGTTCCATATTTTTGGCTTGTTCAATCAATCTAGAAACTTTTTGAGATAATCATCAGAATAATCCACTTCTAGTTCTATCCATATCGGTAAGTGATCAGACATTTCGTCAGTTGTCCATCTTCTATACGATTTAGGCCAGTTCATATAAGGGGCTTTTTTATTGTCTTTTCTTATCTGCTTTACAATATCTTTGTAATGGTCTAAGGTTTCCTCTAAACTTAATCGGGATTTTCCATTCTCCATTTCTTCTTTTGTAAAAGAGATAGGGTCTTCATTAGGATGGGGGCCAAATACAGCATGCCTCCAATCAAACACTCCATTTCTAAGAAGTTTTGTTTTTCTGCTTGCTTTCCCTTTTTCAGTAATAGCAATATGGTCGAACCACTTGTCTCCAGCCATATTGGTTGGGCCAAACTCGGGAACTGTTAAACCCGAATTTTTCAATGCCTGCATTGCCACATCGTCTTTGCTCTCTATATTCATATCTCCTAGAAATATGTGTACTTGATCTTCGACCTTTGCTCTTTTAACAAGCGCCTTGGCAATAGCACTTATTTCTTCTGCTCTTTTGCTTAAGTCATTACCGTATATAATGTGAGCCGAACATAGTGAAAATTTAAACCATCCAGATTGAAAAGATGCAAAAAATGGAGTTCTCGCAATTTGTTGTTTGTTAATTAAGTCTTTATTTGCTAGAACTACTTCACCTATAAGGTTTCGAAAGATTACTTTATTGGTGTTGAAGAGAAATGCCATTCTTTCAGTATTTCCTCCCTTATGCGTCGAAATATCAGAAACAAAGTAATCCCAATTTGGACCCAACAATTTTACAAGATTTTTTAAGGGTTTTAAATTTGATTTAACTTCTTGTATGGCACAAATGTCAAAGTGGTCAATAATTTCAGCTATATAATGATTGCTTTCGTCCATTCTTTGCATACCTCCATCAAATGCCCTTATATTCCATGAGCCTATTATTAATGAATTTGGTGTACGTTCTTTCGTTATAGATTCATAAAGGTCATGCCTTAATGTAAGTAATCTTGAGGCTACCCAGTTTAATTTATTGGGATAAGTCTCATCATTATCGTAGTATCTTAAACTTTGGTAAAATGCCATGTTTTATTGTTTTGGTTTTAGTGAAGGTTTTATATTTGACAATGCCATTAAATCGGTCGTACAAGGACTCAAAGACGAAGGGATGATTGCCTGATCATTGCATGCTAGCATTATTTATTGCTTCTCACTTATTAACTAATTTCATTTATATGTAAATCAGTCCTTTCTTTATAAGTTCTAATGCCCCAAATTTCTTTCGCTAATTTAGAGTCTACTTTATTCCTATCTGATTCCGTCATTTTAGGGAAAAAATCTATTTGAGTTTTTTCTTCAATGGCTGCTATCGAAGTGATAAATTTATTATCTAATTTTACATATCCTGCATTTTGAGGGATTTCTAAAGCTAAAAATTCTACATTAGAAACTTTATCATATGGCCACTTTAACGGGTCAACTAAAATACAATAAAAGCTCTTTGGGATATGAACTTGAATATTGTTCCTTCTTTTAATTTTCTTAGGTCGTTTTGAGAAAATAGGCCCAGTAAGTACCCAAATATGATCTTTTTGAGGGGCATATTCTTTAACAATTTTTTTTTCTAACTTTTGCCATACTCCTCTATTAGTCTCAGCTTCCTGAGGGCAAATATTGCTCATAAAAAATGTCTCCATTTGTGCTAATCTTCCAAATTGAGTATTTATTGCAAAGTTTGGAACCATATGCCCACGGTCATATTTTTTATTCTTAGTCGGTGATTTAAAAGTGAAATCGCTGATTCTATTCTCTTTTGGTAATCTAATATCATCGTAAAAAAGATGTGGTCTTTCATAATCGACGTCCCTTTTGGCTGCACTTACCCTATATGCAGTCCAAATTGGTTGATTCCGAAACAGAGAATATCCGGAAATGTAACCGTGATTTACAAGAACATTAATCTGATTTTTTTCATCTAAATTGTTTGGCTTTCCTTTAAAGCAAAATAGATCGATCAAATGTTGTAAATGAATAGAATGCTTGTTAATTTTTGAATTGTCTTTCATGATTATATTTATTTAATGCTAAGGGTCTCGTATATGTAGCGTTGTGGCGCATAGCCAACATTACCGCCATATTCATTGTTCTTGTCAGACTTTTATATTATCCTTTCATTATGAACCAGTTATAGATTTTTCTACTTTGTTCTGCTCTAAACGAAAATGAAATTGCCAAAAATAAGATTCCCAGAATCAATATAATTATTCCTATCTGAACATGTTTCGAAATCAAGTAAGTAATAGACAAAGCTAACGTTGGAATAACTAATACTCTAAAAAATTTAGATGCTGCTAATGTTAATTTAACATCATTATAAACGTTTTCGTCTTTCTCCTTAAGTAGTTTTATTGTGTCTCCATAAATAGAAGTATCTCTACTTTTATATATTGGGTCTCGCTCTGCCCACTTTTCTCTCGCCCGTTTTATATGTCTATTTAAATCAGATTTCTTGTTTCTTTTAGCAGGGGATAGTAAATCATAAATTGGGTCTAAAAAATAACCTGATGTTTTCCATAAAGTAATTCCCAATATTAAAATTATTATCATGACAAATGCTGTTTGCGCATTTTCATTTAGTTCTTCGGCACGAATTATTTTAAGGACTTCTTCTCTATAATGATTTACGAAAAAGTAAACTGGAATTAGCGCAATTGGAATTCCAGGAAACATATCGAGCTTCATTCCAAAAACTGAAAGTACGCTTTTTAACTTTTCAAGTATTTCATTCATGATTTTAGTTTTTTCTTTCTTTGGTTGGCGAGAACATATTTATATCGTTAACTTGGTTACTGATTCTTCTCTATTCTACGTTTGAGTATGAGTCTATTTCGAGTATTCAGTTAACTAAAAGAACTATAACTCCTTAATACCTCCTCCTTGCTAAGGTAATGAACGAACCTATTCTAAAAAAGGGTCAAAAACCCCTATTTCAATGGGGTGAAATCCCACCCCCTAATTCCGATACTCCTCAAACAACAATTCATCTGGCAATTTAGAATCCTCCGTTTCATTGGTAAACATGGTATTGGCTATCCACCAACGATCATTTAGGAAAACAAGATGGTAGATGTTGACGCCTCTTGCCTCATATGCGCCGTTGAGTGAACGGCAATAAAAACATTGGAATACAGAGGCGATGCCGTTGAATTCTTTTACATCCAATCCGATGGTGTATTCTTCAAAACCGGACCTTGGATATCCTGGACCAAAGTATCTGACAAATTCTTCTATGTTTGGATTTCTGGCTTGCTTGGATATTGATTCTCCAGGTTGAAATCTGAATGACATCAGGTGGGCAGTGGGCAAGAATAAATTTCTAAATTCATCCCAATCTTTTTCTTCGTCTTTTTCGAAGGAAATAAACTCTAGCATTTTAGCGCAGACGCCTTCTGGAGTTTTGAGGGCCATGGTGTCTACTTGTGCGGTTAGCGAGAAGGCTATGGAGATAAGGGCGATTATTATTGGTAGTTTTTTCATTGTTGAGTTTTGAATTATAAATGATAAGGAATAGATAGAGTTTAAGGCACACTGAACACCCCCTGAAATTGGATTCCATCTTTGCCTTCTAATATGGTATAAATAGCATTGTATTTTTCTCTGAAACCTTTTCCATATGCATAACTTACTCGATACCTTTTATCAAATCCTTTTTCAGCGCAAAATTTTTCAGCGTAAACATTATATTCTTTACCATCGGATAATTCAATCTGTTCTAAATATTTTGTGAAGAAGTCTTCCTTCAACACCCAACTTTCTCCATAATTACATTCAATACATTCCAAAGTATCTTTTGAAATTTTAAGAAGGTAATCAATTCGTTTTTCTTTTGCTGCTAAACGCATTTCTTCCCAAAGCTCTAATCTTTCAAACGCTTTTTGATTTTGATTGTTTGTGCAGGACAATATCAAGATTGTGATTAAAAGTAAAATTTTGAAAGGGTTGGTCTTCATTATTTTATTTATCACTTAAGAGGTACTGCTTATTTGACGTATTTAAAAGGTATGAAAAGATTTAGTGCATTGAAGGAAAAGCCCCTAATCAAGATTCAATATAAAAAAATGCTTCATTAGAATCGTCCGAAATTAAGAATTTGTTTTCTTCTTTGCTTATTATCTGAGCACCTTCTTGCAGTAAGCGGTTTTCGGCTGCCTCTACATCTGGAACTGGAAACGTAATCACCCAATACTCATACTTCCCTTTTAAGCTATTTGGGATTTGCCTCAATCGGATATTTGACTTTTTATTGTTAATCAATACTTCATAAGTTGTCTCATCAACCTTTTCATAGGTCCAATTGAAAACAGCAGCATAGAAGGGCATTATCTTTTCAAGATCAGAAGTATGCAGCTCTGTTTTAAGTATCGATTTATTATTACTGTCTTTTGCAATTTGTAAATCCTGCCCATCATAAACGGTGAAGCCTGCACCCATTGGATCTCTAATTAGTGATATCTTCCCATTATAAAAAGGGATGTCCGTCAACTCTACTTTTCCGCCTATCGACGTTGCAATTTTGCTCGCTTTAGAAACGGAAGGAACTTGAAAGTAGCTCATCCAAAAATGAGGCATTTTTATTTTTTTGAAAAAAGGTGGCGTTTCGTAGA
>CAZXYA010000558.1:0-6118 GCA_964644655.1 uncultured Saprospiraceae bacterium
GACAACCGACAACCGACAACCGACAACCGACAACCGACAACCGACAACCGACAACTAGCAACCAAGTTTATCCCGATTCATCGGGGCAACTGGCACCTCTGCTAAGAAACGATAAGATTGTGCCTCATAGTCCATTTCACAGCAAAAAGTATCTATTCCATTGGTTACTAAAAGGTATTTAACTTTTAAGGTAAGGTTATAGCGAGCGATTTGATCAAAAACAGCTTGGGTTATTTTTACTTTAGGGCGTTTACACTCTACTAATAAATAAGGTTGGACGTCTTTATCATAGATAATAATATCTGTTCGGCGGTATAATCCGTTAACGGTTAATCCTCTTTCGACGTGAATATTATTCTTATTATAAGCGCTATCTTTAATTAAATATTGGATGGTCAATTGCCGAACTAATTCTTCGGGTTGTAGGACTAAATACTTTTTACGAATAGTGCAAAAGAGTAGCCGTTGTTTTCCCTCTTTTTTGATTTTTAAATTCGGTTGGAATTGTAGAAAATCTAGTTGTAAATTCATAGTAAGTACTTAGGGTTAAATAATCAACAATTGGTAAAAGGGTAATGAGGTAATAAGTTTTATGAGTTTATGAGGCTAAACAGAAAGATATTTGGTTGAAAAAATTACTTATCTAACTTCATTACCTCAAAAGAGTCGATTATTTAAGTAAAGGTACTTATTGGTTAGACAAAATCTTCTGGTGCATTTTTAATCCGAACGGCAGTTCCTGTGGCCACCACCATTAACATACTGCCACTTGCCCCAATATTTTCATAATCTAGATCAATTCCAATAATGGCATTGGCGCCTAAGTGTTCCGCCTGAACTTGCATTTCTGACATAGCAGTATCTTTGGCTTCTCGCAATACATTTTCATAGGAAGAAGACCGCCCACCTACTACATCTCTAATACTGGCAAATAAATCCTTAAATAAATTGGCACCAATAATTGTTTCGCCAGTCACAAGCCCTAAATAAGCTTCAATTTCATGGTTTTGCAGGGTACTAGTTGTTGTTAAAATCATTTCATTAGATTTAGGTAGTTAATCTTGCCAAGTTACAATATCTTCTATAATTTCTACAAATCCTTCGTCTATTAAATAGACTAAAACTTGTTCGATTAATTCGGTTCGCTTGTTGCCAAAAGAAACGGCTACTTCAGCTGTTGTCAATTTTTCTCTTTTGATTAAGCGTTGAATTTTTAATTTATAGCGTTCATATTCAACTTCATCAAATTCTGTCTTTGTTCTACCTAGACAAACATCACAAATACCACAGAGTGGCGCATTTTTCTCCCCAAAATATTTTAGTAACTGACGACTCCTGCAACGTGGATTTTCTGCATATTGAATGGCTTGTTCAATGTTTTCTTGGTAGCGCTTTTTACGAAAATTATACAAGGTCATATCAATTGCTAAATTATCTGCATCCACTCTTTCTTTTAAATAAATCAACTGTGGTTGGTCTTTCTGTGGCTGATAATCAATAATCTGATCTTGCACTAATTTTTGAAATGCTTTAGTCAAATCTGCTCTAGAAGCACCTACTTTATTCGCAATTTTCTGTTCTTGAAAAGAGGCATAATTATTAATGGATTGCGGGTATAATCGTAAAATCCATTTAATGACCTTGTCTATTTTAGGCTGTTTCAGTTGGTAGTCATATAACACTTCTCGGTTAACTTTTATTTTTATCGTCGAAGGCATAAATATTGCCTCACTCATCACTAACCAACCTGCTTGACTTAGGATTTTTAAACTATTATAAGCTTGAATGGCTTTTAAATTATATCGCTGTACAAAAGCCCCAATATCAAAATCAAAACTTCTACCTATTCCTGCACCTACGGCAATTTGAAAATAACTTCCTAATGCTCGATATACTTGTCGAATCACTTTCATAGGTGGAAAAGCATCTTCAAAATTTAATCGAAGCCTTTCTCCATCTTTTTCATCGTATAATAAAACAGAATAGGCTTTTTTTTCATCTCGCCCTGCCCTACCCGCTTCTTGAAAATAAGCTTCTAAACTATTCGGCAAATCCAAATGTATGACTGATCTAACATCGGACTTGTCTATCCCCATCCCAAAGGCATTGGTAGATACCATGATCCGAATCTCATTTTTCATCCATGCCTCTTGTTTTTGGGATCGAATTTCTGGATTGAGTCCCGCATGGTAAAAATCTGCTCGAATATTATTTCTTTGTAAATAGGCAGCTACTTCTTTGGTATTTTTTCTACTTCGGGTGTAAATGATTCCCGTTCCTTTGACATTGCGAACAATTTCTAAAAGTTTACTGTACTTATTTTTTTCTTGTAAGACCACATAAGCCAAATTTTTACGTTCAAAACTCTTTTGAAATAAATTAGGCCTTGGAAAATTAAGCTTTACTTGAATGTCTTCAATTACTTGATGCGTAGCCGTAGCCGTTAAAGCTAACACAGGTACTTTCGGATGTAGTTCCCGAATATTGGCAATTTCTAAATAAGGTGGTCGAAAATCATAGCCCCATTGAGAGATACAATGTGCTTCATCTACAGCAAATAAATTCACTTGCATTTGCGCAATTCTAGCTCTTGCCAAATCAGTAATCAATCGTTCAGGGGAAAGGTACAAAAATTTGATATTGCCATAAATACAATTATCAAAGGCTCGGTCAATATCCGCATATCTCATGCCTGAATATATTGCCATTGCTGCGATCCCTCTTTTTTTTAGATTGTCAACTTGATCTTTCATCAAAGCAATCAAAGGAGAAACGACGATACAAATCCCTTCTTTAGCTAATGCTGGTACTTGAAAACAAATTGATTTGCCACCGCCAGTAGGTAATAGGGCAAGCGTATCCTTTCCATCTAGTACGGATTGGATAATGTCTTCTTGCAGGACTCGAAAAGTATCAAACCCCCAATTTGCTTTTAGTATTTCTACTGGTGTTTGCAAAAATGTGTAGTAATTTTTAAAATTATTTTCAGCGGGTAAAGATAGGAATTATAAGGGAGTGTTTGGCAAGAAATTTACCTAGGCAATTTATTAACAAAAGATTCAAAGACTTCCAATGCCGCTGGAATCCCTTTTCGACCAAAGCCCACTCTAAAAAAACCGGGATGATCATAAATATGGCCAGGCAATAATAATAATTCAGCTTCTTTTAAAGCTCTTTCAGCAAATGTCTTATCATCTGTAGAAAAATTCATTTTTACAAAAGCTATCGGCCCTGCATTGGGTCTAAACCAAGAAAATAAATCAGCATATTTCGCAAAGAAGTGATCGTATAAAGGAAGATTATGATTAATAATGGCTAGGTTTCTATCTAATAAATGTTGTCGATTTCGCAAACCGACTTCTGCTAAAAATTCACTAGGACCAGCATTACAAATAGTGGTGTATTCTTTTAATATAGCTACTTTTTCTAAAATTTGCTGATTTTTAGTCGCTAACCAACCGATTCTTAAACCTGGTAAACCATAGGCTTTAGACATAACGCCAAGCGAAACCCCATTTTCATAAATATCTCCAAAACCGGGAATAGCATATTGAGGTTCATGTTCCAATTCTCGATAAACTTCATCACTAAAAATAATAATATTATGCTTTCTAGCAATCGCTATCAATGCCAATTGCTGTGCTGCTGTAAAGTGGAAACCTGTTGGATTATGAGGGGTATTTATATAAATGACTTTGGTTTTATTCGTAATCATCTTTTCTAAATCATCCAAATCAAATACAGGCTGCTCATTTTCGTATCTAACCATCCAGTTCAGTACTTTACATCCCATACTTTCAGGAATAGAATGAACGGATTGATAGCATGGAGTTTGAACAATTACCTCATCCCCTGCTTTTAACATTGCTTGAGAAAACAAAAAAATGGGTTCTTGGGCGCCCGTACAAACTAATAAATCGTCATCCGAGCATTTGTTATAAGTAGTCGCTATAGCACGTCTCAGATCAGGATGACCCTTCGTTTCGGTATAGCCCAACCACAAATTATTAAATTTTTCTTGCGCTCCATCTTCTAGGGCTAATAAATCACCAATAGTCATCGCTTCACAATCGGAATTACACAAAGAATATTTAGCTGTAAATTCGTAAAGGGTATAGTATCTTTCTAATCTAAAGGGTTTAATAATCATTTATCGTTTTTATATTTTGATATTTTAAATCTGCAATAAGTTGATTTTTTTCGTCTGATGACGCTATTTCGACTGTATCACAAATTACTGAAAGCCGAGCTGAGAGGTTGGATGCACAGAAAAAAAAGATAATCATTGTTAAAAACAATGATAAATGTTCTCTTATACAAGCTAAAATTAAATAAAAATACCCTACCATTATTTAAATAATTTTCTCTATTTTAAAAAGAGGGTTAACTATTCAGGTTGTTCAAGAGGAGACATCTATTTTGAGTATTAGGCTGTGTGAAGGCTAAGAAATAGGTATTTTCTCTTGAGTTTTCCAAATAATCCCCCAGAAAATACTTCTTTTTTGTGCCTAGCTTTTTTCCTGCCTCACAAAAGAAATGTCTCCTGAGTAGTTACAAAGAGGGAAAAATTAACTAATCCTGATATTATTTTTTATTGCACGGTATAATATCCCTTATTTTACTTTCTCTACCGTACACTTTTTAAACGGTACAGATAAAGCAGTTCTTTGAAAAGGAAAAAATAATTGGTATTGCCCATTTAATGCAATATTCTACAAGTTTTTTGCCTAATGTAAAAATGGATAAATCCATTCTATTTTTCTTGGTTACTTTAGAAATATATGGAGAATTCTGTTCATTTTCACCAAGCTTAAACAAGAGAATATAGGCTAAACAAGCAATAATCAAAAGTTTTGCAACTCTCTGTGGATCAGTTAATTTTGATTTGTTAATGAAAAATCCTCGGGACTTTATATCCCCGAAAAAAGTTTCTATACTCCATCTTTTATTGTAATACCTTGCAGTATCAAAAGATAATTCAAAATTACTGAGTAAATAAATTGGGTCATCCCATTTTCTTTCGTGGCAAACACAGGCATTAACTGGACCATATCTCTTTTTAGTATAGGCTACATCTTCAACAGTCATGAAGCGTTCAAATAGTGCAGGAGCTAATTCTCCTATTTTATATTCATCTCGACCATCAAAAATCCAAGTATTTTTGGCGGTTCTGAATACAAATTGCCATTTCCATCGACTACAAGCCGCTATAACTTCGTGGTTATCGAATTCTCCATCACCTAAAATGACTACTTTCTCATAACCTTTTAGTAAGTCGTGAAGTTTGGTAAATAGTTCTAAGTGCATTTTAGCTGGTAAGTGCCCCTTTTTACATTTTCGGACTAGCCAACAAATTGGAATAGCTCTTTTACCTACAGTCAAACTAATCATTAGCGTGGTGCAGCCCATTCCTGTTTCAGAACCGTCAATGGCAAAGACCATTTCTTTGCCTTGACCAATATAGCAGGCCAAAATGGGAGCAATACAAGGAAAAAAGGTTATATCATAATCGGTATATTTGTTTATTAACCAGCGTTTTACATTCTTTACTCGACTTTCCAAATCAATATCTTTTGGAAATTCTGAGCCTACTGAGTGTAAATAACTTTTACCTGTTTTAATAATGCCGCAAAGCTGCCATGCCAATGAACTTGTTCTGCGAAGAGGATTTCCCTGTTGTGGCCCATATGCAGATACCAAAGCTTTTTTATATTTTTGTACAGAAACATATTTTGAAGGTTGTTTTCTGCACAAGAAGGCGACCTTGTTACCTTTAAATTATCCTCAAATTAAGCAATATATTCTATTTTTATTGGACTTTGCTCTAACTTTTAATATTAACTTATTCCAATACATCCTTATTCTAACTTCAATTCTTCTGTAATCTAGGCCTTTATGATTCTCTCTATAAAGAATGGTCTCTCCTTTGGGAGAGGCTATTCGTTTTTCTTAGATTTGAGGAACAGGCAAAATATAACCTACCCATCTGACAGCTTTCTTTTGCACTTCCTCAACTTAACTGAATTAAATACTGAAAATTTCTTCTTCTTTAATAATTTAATAGCTTTGTGTAAGGAATGAATTAAAATTAAAATGACAATTAAAATTAAAACCACTA
>CAZXYA010000559.1:0-6101 GCA_964644655.1 uncultured Saprospiraceae bacterium
ACTTCAAAATTCATCCAAATTCTATTCGACACCATTAACTTGACTAACTACTAAGATTAACCGCAAAAAGATGTCAACTTCAAAAAGATGGAATGAGGTACATAGTACCAACCACCTTTGTAAAAGAGCGTAAAAGGTGGTCGGTGCGATGCATCTTAGCCGTTGTTGTTAACACGAAGAATACAAATGTAGGCGGTGCGATGCACCTTGCCATCTTTTTGTGGTCAATATTCATTAAATTCTAAAGTATAGAAATTCAATACTTTGTGTACTCTGTGTCTTCTTTGTGCGCTCTGTGTCCTAAATAATATATAGTAGTCTAATTTGGTATTTGTCTATCTAACCAGATACCTGCAACCTTAGATCTATAACCTAAATTAGAAACCTGTTCGAAATATACTAAACCCATTTTAATGCATCCTTTGCGAAAAAAAATACAAGCTATTGGAATTAGCCTCAGCTGCTTCTTGCTGCTTTTTTGTCTGCCTACTAAAATTTCCAAAGGCTGTGGCCCTTATGTGAATCGTGCATTCTATGGGTATTCTTTTCTAAATCCTAATATCATTGACCTAAATACTCCCAAAGCCTCCTATTTTGCTGGATTTGAAAAAATATTTAAACAAATAAAGCCAACAGAAGACCTTCAACAAAAAGATAACTTGACGGAATGGAGCCAACGCTTTTGTGAAATACCCAAATTACTAGATTTAAAATTCATTATTTATAAAGCATCGCTGACTCAGATGCGGCGTTTAAAAACAATTATTCGACGAAAAAACGGGCAATTAACTGGCCAATTAGCAGGTAATACTTTTGCTCGGCACTTACATCAAAACAAGTGTGAAGAAGCCGTGGACTATTTGATTTTTGCCAAACGCTGTGAACCACATGTAATAACTCGTAGTAATTGGAGTGCTATACAGAGAGATACCGTAGCCATGCAGTTTTTGATAAAAGATGGCTTGAAGGAATTTAGAAAAGCTAAATCTCATTATTTTAAGCTGCGTTATGCATATCAGCTAATTCGATTGGCGCATTATAAAAAAGATTATGTGCAAACTTTGGCATTGTATGATGATTTATTACCAAAAACAGACAATGCCCCTAGTTTGATTGAAGACTGGATTGAAGGGCATAAAGCAGGCGCCTTGATGGGGCTAGGTCGCAATGTAGAAGCAGCCTATTTGTACAGTAAAATTTTTCACAATACGCCAAGTAAACGAACCAGCGCTTATCAGAGTTTTACGATAGAAACAGACGAAGAATGGGACGCCTGTCTTCGATTATGCCAAACCGATGATGAAAGAGCAACCTTATATGCACTCCGAGCCAATGACCCCAATAGCTTAGCGGTGGAAGACATGGAAGCCATTTATCAGATTAACCCTAAAAATGATTACCTAGAATTATTATTAGTCCGAGAAATCCAAAAATTAGAAAAGGATTTATTGGGCAATGATTTTAATAAAAAGAAAAAACAAAACAAGCGATTTCATAAAATCCCAAGAAAACAAGCTGGCAAAAACTTATTAGATTTACTCAAATTTGTTTTAGTAGTAGGAGCAGAACGAGAAGTTAAAAACCCAGCGCTCTGGCAGATAGCAGAAGGCTATTTGGAGTTATTAGGAGGAGATTATTATGCCGCAAAAAATACGTTGAGACAACTCAAAGGAAAAATTGACAATGAAGTTTTAGCCGAGCAGCTAGATGCCTTAATTATGGTGGCTAATATTGATGGTCTAGAGGAAGTAAATTCGGAGATGGAAGATTTAGTTGTGAGTTATGAACGAACGGAGTTATTTAGAAAATATCCAGATTTTGGCAAATTTGTTAAAGATAAATTAGCTTATTTATACCATGACCAAGGTTTTGAAGGAAAAGCCTTTTTGGAAGAACACACCTTAAACGAACTTAAATTAAACCCTCAACTTGGTTTAATTGAAGAATTGATTGCTATTTGCAAAAAAGAAAAGAGAAGCAAATTAGAGGACGAAATGGTCTTAAAAAGTGACGGCATCACAACTATAGAAAGTGACCTATGGGATTTAAAAGGCACTTATTTTTTAGGCCAAATGCAATTGGAATCTGCCTTAGACGCTTATCGACAAATGCCTCGAAAAGATAGAGATGATTTTGGTTTATTTAATCCATTTAGAGAAATGCCTAATGATTGTGTCAATTGTAGAATTATCGATACTGCGGGATATAATAAAACTGCGATTCTCGAACAAGTTTTAGAGTTAGAATATAAAGCAAAAGCGGATATGGAAAAGGGCGCAATCTATTATTATCAAATTGGCAATGCCTTGTATAATATGACTTATTTCGGTTATGAATGGGAAGTGGCAGATTATTTTAGAAGTGGATCAAGTTGGTACGGTTTATCCTCTGGAAAAACAGTATTTTCCAAATTAGGCGCCCCTTTTGGTAATCATGAAACAGTAAATTGTTCCTTACCACTTTATTATTATGATAAGGCATTTAGGTTAACTGACAACGCTGAACTAGGCGCTAGAGCTGCATTTATGGCAGCCAAATGTCAACAAAATCAGTTTTTCACTAATAAAGGAAGTGATTATTCGGTCAATAGTAATCAAATTCCCTATGTTACTGCGGAGTATCGACAATACTTTAACATCCTGAAAGATTATTATACCGAAACTGCTTTTTATGAAGAAGTCGTACAGGAATGTTTATATTTTGAGCGCTATGCGGCTAGGAATTAGGAGTAATTAACCGTTCGTTATTACTCGTCTATTAGGAGGAACGAAAAGTCAAAATCGCAATATATAACTCCTTGAAAAAATAATAGCCGATGTTTGTAGTTTGCAACTACAAACCAATATTTTAAAAGTTTTCAACTTTTTACAGTTAATTATATATTATAAAAATGACTTTTCGTTCGCCCTAACTCATCTATTAAAATCTTTCGTAACTACTTAGAGGTATAAAGGACAAACGGGTTACCTTATTTGACCATTTGGAGTTCCTTTTTTAGACACCTTTACACCTATGCACTCTTTAACCTTTATACCCCTAAGTAGCTACAATCTTTCTTTATGACAATTTGCAGTCAGTATTATTTACTAGCTAATCCAATTTTTTACTACTAAAAGAAGTTATTTTGGGTGAAGTTAGCGCTGATGAATTTAAGTAAGTATTAGGACATAATATTTAATAATGTTAAAATTAAATAATTCTATATATTATTTTTAACCATAATCCATTTTACCAAAATAAAAAAATTTATATTGCGTTCTTAAAATAAAATTGGACCTATTCTCAAACAATTTTTTGTAATAAACAGTTGTTTAGAAGAGGTTTAATTTAAGAACTGCATTTAAAACTAAAATAATATGACGCAAATTGACATTAAGCGAGAGGTCATCTCTGTGCTAAGTGATATGGGTATTGCTGAAAGAGCAATTACCGAAAAAGCTAATTTTAGTAAAGATTTAGGCCTTGATTCTCTTGACTTTGTGGAGATGGTGATGGAATTTGAGCTTAGGTTTAATCTTAATATTCCTACTATAGAAGCAGAGAAAATTTGCACGGTCAAACATGCTATTGACTATTTAAATGCTGCACTACATAAAGGGGCAGTCGCTCGCTCCTAAACTTACCTGCTTTCCATAAGCAATTAATCTATTGGGTAAAATCTGCTTAAAATTAAAGGGAAACTCCATCTAACACTTTCAAAAAAGTACTCGGCTCTGGTCGAACTCGATAATTATCTGTTAAGTCTGCAAAGAGAATTTTACCATTTTTATCGGTAATGATAATAGTGGGCATCACCGTATCTGAATCGTAGCCTAATACTTGAAATCCAAAAGGTAAACCATTTTCGCTCAATATCTTTAATCGCTGCGCTACCTGATTTCCTTTATCTACTAAAAAATGAAACCCTACTTGAAATTTTTCTGCTAGAGATGTCGTATATTTATGTGGTTGTGGACTAATTAAAACCATATTGACGCCTCGTTTTTCCAATTCCTTATATTCTCCTGCTATTTCCTTGATTTGTGCCATACACAGCGGACACCAATTCCCTCTGTAGAACATATAAATACTAGGATTTCCGACAAAACTATTGGAAGAAATAGTATTCGTCTGCCCATCTTCTAGTTGAAAAGTAGGTAAGGTCTCCCCTACTTTTAAGATGGAATTATTAGAACGATTATCAAATCTAGAATACCAATGTAAATATAGTCCCCATAAACTGCTTGCTCCAACTGCTATAGATATACCTATAGACGACGATTCCGTTATGCCTATGATGCTCAGTAATAAACCCACAAAAATAGTAATCGTCCAAGGCCATAGATTAGCCGAAGTCCTTGGTCTTTTATTGATAAAAACTAAGGCAAAAAATAATACAATCGGAAAGGAAGCTACAAAAGCTCCAGCAAATTGCCAAGAAAAACCATGCTCAAATAATTCCATGCCTGCAAAAACAGCGATGGCTAAAGCAACAACTGGAAAAGTAGAGATGAAAATAGATTTTATAAAATTCATTTTAGTGGTTAAGTTTTTAAATAATTAACAGCTTAAATTTTCTTACTGTACTGATTAAGGAATGAATTAAAATTAAAATGTAAATAAAAATTAAAAAACGTACTGAAAATGAGTAAGTTATAATTTCAAGAATGAGCATTTATTTTTTCAGCGTTCCTAAGGGAGTAAGAACATGTTTAAAATTCCATCAATTGACTACAAGCGGCAAATTTTATCTAAAGCATCCCGTCCGTAAACGGTTCACTAAGAAATAAAATTTGCTCACTTTCACTCAATCATGAAAATTTAAACATGTTCTAAGAAAAATAGAGGACTACCAACTGTCATAACAATTTAATATTCGCACAGTTTATATTTAGCAATTATTTCAAAATTGTTACTTCTTATTCTCGATTAGTGATAGAATACAAAAATCGTAACTATTTTAATTTATTGAATTGCTGGTTACCCTAGAACAACTAGTAACTAGTAAATTATTCTCCAAAAAGGCACTTATTTCTTCCACCAATCATCTTCATCCTCTTCATCCATATTTCCAAAACCATAATCATGCGGATTACCATTTTCATCATCATATTTAGGATCTAAATGGTAAGGATAATATTTCATATAATCATCTCCATGCTTTCTTTTAATATGCTGTACTTCAATTTCTAATTGTCGTTGTCTTTCTTCCGCTGGGCTTAGGTCTTCTTCAATAAAATTAGCAGATAATTCTTCAAAATAGGCACAATGACAATAATCTCCCATTAGACAAGCTGGGTTGGCTTGGTTGGTTTTACATAACTCGAAAAAGCCTGTATGCCATTGCTTTTGAATAGCTTCTTGACTGAAATTGGTACGAACTACTTCATATCTAATTCTGGTTGGTAAGGTAAAAATGAAGGTAGCATAATAATTATATGCCTTCAACATCTGCTCTAAAGCGGTGTACACTACTTCAATTTGTTCGTCAGATAGTACATTTTCTGGTGGGAGTTGAGATTGTTGTATCCCCGTCCAAGTTTCTAATTGAATGCGAGGAGCTGTTTTTTCCTCTTCTTCATCAGAAATCCAATCTGATAGAGACACCGCATCTTTTTCATTACTGGCATACGGCAAAGTCACATTTTCCGTAGCATACTGAATATCTGCTAATAACTGTTTTAAATATTTGTCCATAGTGTTGTCATTAAACAAGAATCTTATACTTGGGCAATATATAAAAGTTTTGAAAACTAGAAAATGGTTCGTATCCTTTTTCAAAGGAACATTTAGTGCAATTAACTATTTTGCTTGCTAGTGGACAAAAACGTAAATGTGTATTTTTTCTTTACGGAGAAGACTTTTGAAACCATACCTATTTTGAAACCACCGCCTTTGATGGCTAAAAGATGAGGTTTTAAAGAGAGGATTTATTGCAGTTGTATTTTGAAGGATTTAATACCGAAAAAGTAACTCCTAACCTCCCTTTCTGAGCTGCCGATACTTGTCCCGCCGAAGGGGAACTTTAGTCGGTAGGCAGCGAGGAAATTAGTACGTAGTTAAGTAGTTAGGAATGAATTAAAATTAAAATGACAATTAAAATTAAAAACACTACTGATAAT
>CAZXYA010000560.1:0-6095 GCA_964644655.1 uncultured Saprospiraceae bacterium
AAACTTTTTGGTTTTTCCGATGGAAAAACCAAAAAGTTTCACCCTTAAGAATCCCCTTGCCGAGCTCCGATTTATCGGAGCGAGGCAAAAATTCAGAAAACTTTTATTACAAAGTACTACTACTCTATAAATTAAATAAGTTAGGGTTTGGAACTTGAAATAAGGCATGAAATAAAAACAAAGGGCGATGAAAATACATCGCCCTTTTTAATTAAACTCTCTCAATAAAGCAAGATTTAATTGCTTATTTTTTGCTTTTCATTTTTGTGGGGTTAAATAAAGTTGATTTGGTTTCAAAAGAATATAGTCGGACAGGTTAATTCTATTATATATAGAATGATTAATTTAAAAAAAAGGGAGGAATTTTTTGGGGTTAAGTGTGAAAAGGTAATAATTTAAGGATTCCCCCCTTTTACAACACAAATATAGCATCATTTAGAGTGTGACAAAACCCCATAAACATGGGGTTAAGCATTTTTTTTTAGTGATATGTTACAATTCTTATTATTTAATGCCTTTTATCTAATAAGTGACATAATTTTTAGTAGCAAGTTCCTTTATTTTTTATTAATTTTATTGTTGAATTATATCGATAAAATTATACGCTACAATTATGAAATATATAGTGATTGTTCTTTTTTGTTTACCCACTTTTCTTATGGGCCAGCATTTTGAGGCAGGCCTTTTAGTAGGTGGTTCTAATTATTTAGGGGAGCTTTCTGCTAACTCTAGTCAAGTTTTTTTGAAGGAAACGAATATAACTGCTGGCGCTTTTGCTAAATACAATATCAATCATTTGGCAGCTCTTCGCTTAGGGTTTAATTATACAACGGTTTCGGGAGCAGATCGGAATTCTGGTAACACTTCTATTATAGATCGAAATTTAAATTTTCAATCAGATATTTATGAATTTAGCCTAATTGGTGAATTTAATATTTTAGGCTATCAGCCCTACAATTATACGGCAACTTTTTCTCCCTATTTATTTGGGGGCATTGCTTTTTTCCAATTTAACCCGCAAGGAGAACTCAACGGACAATTATTTGATTTGCAGCCACTTGGTACTGAAGGACAGAACTTAGCGGCTTTTCCGGAACGAACACCTTATAAATTGAATCAATTTGCTATTCCTTTTGGTGTTGGCTTTAAATACACCTTAACTGAAACATTAAACCTTGGGATTGAAGTAGGCGCTCGAAAATTATTTACAGATTATTTAGATGATGTAAGTCTTACTTATCCTGGTAATGATGCCTTTGCAGCAGAAGGTGCATCTTTAGAAACGATTCAATTGAGTAATCAAGGTGCCAATAACTTGGGAACAAATGTAGCAGGATTAGCTAGAGGAGATAATAATACGAATGATTGGTATTTTATTTTAGGAATTACCATTTCCTATAATTTCTTGGACAATGGCTTAGCTGGTGGGCGAAAGCGGTCAAAAGGAGGGAAGACGGGTTGTCCTACCTTCTGATTTGTTTTATGATTATATTATGGTTGACTATACATAAAACGGTCGAAATTGGGATTTGTCGCCAATTGCGCCCATATAAAACAATAGCGTTTTTGATAATTTTTACAAAAACGTAGCTCAATCTTCCAACCTGAGCGCCATATCTCAACAAAATCATTATTGCTTAAGTAAGCTGCTAACTGATAACAGTTCCAAACACTATAATCATTTTATTTATGGCGTAGACCGTTCATAAGCAAACCCACCACCTTTACCTTGTGTCCAGGCAGTAAATCTAACAGAAATAAATATTTCTTCCTCCGTTAAAAAAAGAACTAAGTCTTTTCCCACTACATCCCTTGGGGAATCTACTGCCTCTCTAAAAGGTCTAAAGCTTAGATTGTCTATTTCATTTATGGTGCCAAGCGCCCATTGAGTACCCTGTGGACTAGCCCCTTTGTCTGAGCTATCTTCCAACCGAACATTAAAAATTTCACCTCCGTCATTACCACGAGTAATCCAAACTTCATCTGTAAGTCTATCTTGATTGGCAGCAGCTTGAGGGTCGGAATCTACTATTTTTTCAAAAGTAAGATTAGGACCTGTCCAAATCACTCTAGCATCTGGAGTAGGTAAGTCTGCAACCCTATCATTGTTACAAGCACTAAAGATAGTCAGCACCGTTCCTAATAGAAGAAAAGGCAGCAATCTTAAATTAAAATTTTTCATTAATTGATTATTAAATAGACTTTATTCCAAAATGTTTAGTGCTTCCAGAACTTAGAATTCTGTAAGCACTCTCCGTATGATTTTTTTTAGAATAAAGACTAATGAATGAATATTTATTTTACGAACAGCGAATTACCATTATTGTTTTAATTTCTTGATATAGAGGCAAAATTGTCCTAGATTTTACAAAGTTTGCTTTTGTTCTAATCTGCTTATTTAGCTCCTTCAACCTTAATTTATCCTACTTCACCGATTAAGCTTTTACTAAACCTACCTTAATTGATAATTTTGATTCATAAAGCCATTGTAACCAATTAAAAACATAAAACACTTAAGAGGTAAGATCACCTATTAAGAAATCATCCGACAACTTTAAAATCCGACTGTTATGAAACGATTTATTCCAATGTTGGTGGCAATGCTTTTTGCCACCCAATTTTCCTTTGCCCAAAGTGAAATTTCGGGTACGATTAACAATCATCAAAAAGAGGGAATTTACTTTGCAACTATAGCATTATTTCAACAAAAAGATAGTACGTTGATAAAAGGAACAGCTACTGATGAAAATGGATATTTTACTTTGACAGCTATAGAAGACGGAGCTTATTATTTGGAAACCAGTATGTTAGGGTTTGCGACACAAAAAGTGGAAAATTTAAATTTTCCGAAAGACAATGGTAAACAATTTACCCTTACCTTATCAGAAGATGCGACGGTTTTATCAACGGTAGAAATAACAGCTAAAGTACCTTTATTAGAACAAAGGGCGGATAAACTAATTGTCAATGTGGCAGAAAATGTTACCAGTTTGAATGGCAGTTTATTAGACGTTATGAAAAAAGTACCAGGTATGCTAGTGATTGGCGATAAACTAAAAATGGCAGGTCAACCGAATGTGACCATCTTTCTCAATGGAAAATCGACAAAATATATGGATATACAATCCTTATTAAAGGATATGCCAGGAGATAATATTCAACGAGTAGAAGTCATTCACCAACCTGGTGCAGAGTTCGATGCAGAAGGAACTGGGCCTATTATTAATATTATTTTAAAGAAAAATAGCCTCTTTGGTACAAATGGAAGTGTAACTGTAGGGATAGCCAAAGGAGAAGATTTTAAGTATCGAACGGGATTATCTCTGAGTCATTATCAAGGCAATTTGAATATTAGTGGTAGAATAGGATGGAAGGATTACCCTTATTATGATGAAATGCGACTGACTCGATTAGTTGGAGAGGATGTTTATGACCAAGTAAGTATAGATCCTTATGAAAATGAATCCTTTAATGCTAATTTGAGTTTAGATTGGGATGTAACAAAGCGACAAAGAATAGGTTTTTCTAGTAGGTACTTTGATTGGTCTTCTGACAATATCATTACCAATACTACGGATATTGATTTTGCCGATGAGGAAACAAGAGACTTACGACTCATCACCAAAAACACAAAAGAAGAGACTTGGAAAATGAGTACCTTTAATCCGTATTATCGCTTTGAAATAGATACGGCTGGTCAGAAAATTGATTTTGATATTAATTTTGTATCTATTACGAATGGTGGCGGAAATAGACTGAGTTCCCAAGAATTAAATCACGGTGTTCGATTTCTTGGACAGCAATATTTACAACCTGGTGCAACGGACATTATTACCGCTCAACTAGATTATATTTACCCTTTTTCCAAGGCGTTAAAAATAAAGATCGGGGCTAAATACAGCGAGGCTAATTTAGATAATGATTTACAAGCTTTGGATGAAAATGAATTAGGAGAATGGGTGAATAATCGGTTGCAAAGCAATCACTTTCTATTCGATGAAACGATTAAAGCAGCTTATTTAAAAATCGGTTTTAATAAAGATAAGTGGTCGGGTACTGCTGGATTGCGTTATGAAGAAAGCCAATCAAAAGGACAGTCCATTACTTTAGATACTACTTTGACAAGAGATATTGCTAAATTTTTTCCAAGTGCGAGTATCAGCCGAAGCATTACCAAGGAATTAGGAGCTACTTTTGCCTATAGTTATCGAATTGATCGACCTAATTATTCTTCCCTAAACCCATTTGTTTATTACCTTGATCCTTTCACCTCCGAGCGAGGAAATCCTTCTTTAGCTCCTGCCTTTACCCATAGCATGAAGTTTAATTTGAATTATGAAAAACAACCTTTTTTCAATATAGCCTATAAAATTACCAATGATGCTATGGTGGAGGTGACCGAGCAAGATGATGCGACAGGGGAAACCTTTTTAACTAACGTTAATTTAGAATCTTTTAAAAACCTAAATATTAGTCTGTTTTTTCCAATAGAATTTATCCCTGACGTAGAAGGATTTGGAGGATTTATTGCTAACTATGGTAAATATGATTCCGAATATCTGAATCGTGATTTCTTCCGTTCTAAATGGGATTACACGGCTTTTTTGCAAGCGGAATTCAAATTACCGGGAAAAATTAATGGAGAAGTATCTGCTTGGTATAATAGTGGTGGTCAAGAAGGAATTGTTAATGCAAGCTGGTTGTATGGGGTAGACATTGGATTTTCTAAAGAATTTTTAAAGGAAAAAGCAAGGGTTAGTTTTGGGGTAGAAAATTTGTTTGCTCGTTATCTACAAGCCGAAATCCGTTTTGCCAATATGCATTTGGATTTATACAATCGGTGGGATGGACCAGTCCTAAATATGCAATTTACTTATAAGTTTGGCAATCAACACATTAAATCCAAAAATGGGCGACGAAGTAGTGCAGCAGAAGAATTAAATCGCGCCCAGAAAAACTGATAATGCGTTTATACAAAAAATAAAAATCATCATATGAAAAGGCTCTTAACATTATACCTAACAATAGGGTTATCTCATTTTTGTTTTTCCCAAATAGAAGCAAATGGAGTGAAAAATTTGCTCCCTCATCAATTAAAACAAGATTTTTCGATACTAAGGTCAAGTTTAGTATTAAATCATCCGGACTTATACCTTTACTGTTCTAAAGAAAAAATGGATTCCTTGTTTTTGGCTATAGAAGACCAACTCATAGTCGAAATGACCCCGATAGAATTTATGCGTTTGTTGACACCCATTCATCATTTGATTGGGAACAATCACACCTTAATAATGCCTCCAAGAAAATATATAAACTATATTAACACAGTCGCTAAAAGAATACCATTTAGCTTATATTATATCAATAATAATTTTTTTGTTTCAGTAGATGGATCGAATGAATATACGTTAAAAGAAGGGGTTATTATAGCAACGATTAATGGAATGAAAATCGAAGATATTATTGATCACATTGCTACAAATATAACTATTGATGGGTATAATAAGATTAGTACAATAGCTAGAGCGACTAAAGCATTTAGTAGATTTTATGCTTATTATTATGGATTAAGTAATCAGTTTAAAATTGATTATTTCGACTTAAATAACGAAAAACAAACTGCTTCTATCGCTGCAATAACTAAGGGAGAGATAGAAGAAAATTTAAAGCTTAGAGCTAAATATACGAATGAATCGGAGCCAGAAAGAGGCCCTTTTGAATTTAAGATTAAAGATGGAATTAGCATCTTGACTATAAGCACATTTGCAATAGAATCTAAAAAAAAATATACTGCTTTTTTAAATCGAATTTTCAAAAGAATGACTGCTGAAAACATTAAATCGCTTATTTTGGATGTACGAAATAATAGAGGTGGTTATCCAGAAGCAGGGGATAAATTATTGGCTTTTCTCATTGAGAAAACAATAAGTCCCAATAAATTGGAGTATGCTATCACTAAAGATATTCATAATGAACAGTATTTTGTGAAAGGTCGTTTTTATAAACATTTTAAAAAACAGAAATTTGAAAAGAAAGGAGATAAATAGTTCTTGACAGAAAACAGTCTAATATTTTTTGTAGTACAACAAAAACCT
>CAZXYA010000561.1:0-6089 GCA_964644655.1 uncultured Saprospiraceae bacterium
ATTGTAAAAGGCAGGGGTGAAAAGAAATGGGTCTTATTGCAAAGCCTAAATCCAGGTGGACCCAATGGCGGTTCAGGAACACAATATTTTGTTGGCGATTTTAATGGTAAAAACTTTATTATTGACCCTGAATTCGGTGAAAGCGTAAAAAGAGATTCAACAATTTGGTTAGATTATGGAAGAGATAATTATGCAGGCGTTACTTGGTCGGATATTCCCCAATCAGACGGCAGGCGCTTATTTATGGGTTGGATGAGTAATTGGGACTATGCGCAAAATGTACCCACCGAAAGTTGGAGAAGTGCGATGACTTTAGCTAGAAATTTAGTGTTGAAAAGAACCGATTTAGGCTTGACTTTATTTTCAGAACCTATTAAGGAATTAGGAAAATTACGTAAAAAAACAGACATTATAAAAGCGGAAAAAGTATCAGAAGGGTTATCTGTGAACTTAGCAACGGACAAAAAAATAGTTGGAGAAATTCAATTGCATTTTTCTGTTCCTGAAAGTGCAAAAACAAAAGTAATTGTAGAACTATCTAATAGTAAAGGCGAAAAGTATCAACTTGGTTATGATGCAGCAACCAATGAATTTTTTAGTGATCGTCGGACTGCTGGTAAAAAGGCTTTTTCTGATAGATTTGCTGCTAAAATACATCGGGCACCTCGTTTTTCTAAAAACCCAACCATCGAATTACAAGTCTTTTTTGATGTTGCTTCCGCGGAATTATTTGCGGATAAAGGTTGGTCTGTAATGACGGATATTTTCTTTCCCAATGAAGATTTTAACCAATTGAAATTAATAACAGATGGGGCAATTGAATTGTATGAAAGTAAGGTTCATTGGTATGAATGATTAGCTGATTATTAGTTGTTTATTGAGAGCTAGATAATTAGTTAAAAAATTGATAATTATCCGTTGGGCGTATTTTTTGCCCAACGGATTAGCTTCCCAGCGGATTTTAGATGTATTATTAATATAAATAATATCAATTTCTTACCCGACGCTCTAGCATAAGGAATAGATCATCAGATTAAAAATAGATAATACAAATTTATCCATGTTTTTTAAAATCCGTTGCGAGAAAAAAGGGCTTGGCAAAACGTGTTTTTCGGACTATCATGATTAATATTCAATTGTAACTTCACGATATTCAATTTTCTAGTTATCTAGTCTAGAAATAGACAACTAGCTATTCAAATTATTGTTTATTTTACAAATTCATCAGTTTGCTTTGCGGCAACTGACTATTAGAGGATAATTAAAATCAAAAAAATGTTAAAAAATTACCTTTTCAAATTAGCTACGATTTGCTTGTTTTTATGTCCGGTGTTGAACCTTTCAGCACAAGACCGTTTTGCCAAAGTAGAAATCAAACCCGAAAAATTAACAGATAACATATATGTACTTTTTGGTGCAGGTGGAAATATTGGGGTATTGGTTGGAGAAGATGGCGTGATTATGATTGATGACCAATTTGCCCCTTTGAGTGAAAAAATATCGGCTGCTATTGCAAAAATCTCTAACGAACCAGTCAAGTATTTATTAAATACGCATTGGCATGGAGACCATTCTGGCGGTAATGAAAATTTTGCTAAAAAAGGGGCTATGATTTTGGCTCAGCATAATGTAAGAAAGCGGATGGCAGAAGGCATGACCCGTTCTCCAGAAAGAATTACGCCTCCTGCACCAGAAATTGCCTTGCCTGTCATTACTTTTTCTGATGAACTATCTTTACATTTAAATGGAGAAGATATTTTAGCCATTCATGTTCATAATGCACATACAGACGGAGATGCCCAGATTTTTATGCCAAAGAGCAATGTCTTGCACATGGGAGATACTTATTTTAAGGGAAGATGGCCATTTATAGATATACAATCAGGCGGGTCAATTGATGGCTATATTACTGCTTTAAATCACGCCTTATTTTTGGTAGATGATGAAACACAAATTATTCCGGGGCATGGTTCTATGTCCAATAGGGCAGAATTAATGGCTTATCGAGATGTTTTGTCAACCGTTCGAACTCGAATTAAAAAAGCGGTATCCAAAGGTCAAACATTAGCCGAAATTAAAGCAGCCAATTATATTAAAGAATGGGAAGATTGGGGCGCAGGTTTCATTAATAATGACGTGATTGTGGAAACTATCGTGAAGAGTTTGAGTGAATAATAGTAAGATAGAGCTTCCAGAACTTTAAGTGCTGGAAGCTCTTTTTCTACTACCAAAATCACAGTTTTTTAGCCATAGAAATCCCTAATTCTATCTTCAATTTAGGCAATTTATCCTGTAATTTTTCCACCCCTTCAGATGTTACCTTCGTTTGCCACAAAAACAATTTTTCTAAATTAGGTAACTGTTCAATCGTACTTAAAGCAGCATCTGTCACTTCTGTCCCATAAAGATTGAGACTTTCTAAATTTTTTAGATTAGCTAAAGCAACAATACCTTTATCTGTAATTGGATTTTGTTGGATTTGTAAGCGGGTTAAATTAGAGAACCTCCCGATGATGGAAAGCATATCATCATTAATATTTCGATTCGCTAAATTAAGCCAAGTGATTTGCGTTTTAGCTTGTGCCAATGTTTCCAAATCAGCCAAAGAAGGTGTAGCACCTAATTTATTATAGCGAATATCTAGGAAATTATTGCCACTAGCTAAGGGGGAACCACTAAAGCCAAGCGCTTGCATATTTTTCATAATCGAAGTTTCCAGCGGGGCAACACTAGCCGTTTCTACATAAGATTTTTTGGTCAAGCTAACTTTCCATTTATTTTCTAAAAGATACTTTATATCTTTAGGAATGGTCATTTCAGAAATTGGTTGATCAAAATCAGCTCCTTCATTAATCCACCAACCAATTAATTTAACTTCCTCATATCCCAAATGCGTTTTTCCACCAGTAGGCATGAATTTTTTACTAGTCGGGTTTGTAGTAATCCGTTGGAATAGTTCACTATCGACCGCTTTTCCATTCACCAAAACAGGACCGCCATCTCCACCTTTAGTTAATAATTCAGCGGTTTGCATTTGTAAACCACCATTATCTTTATCTTGATTATGACATTCAAAACAGCGTTCTTCTAACATGGGCTGAATCAAATCACGGTACACAAATACAGAATCAGGATTATTAAAAGCCTGCTGTACGACCACCTCTTCGGAATTTCCAAAAGGTAAGTATTCTGTTAAATAGGAAGCGCCATGTGTCATATTTCCTCCTAAATGTCCAGTTGCCAATATTAAACCGGTCATTCCTAATAACCCAATTTTATATACACTTTTTGGGAGCGGTATTAGTTCCCCTTTTATGGCTAAAGCAATAAGAGATAACGCTCCTACACCAATCCCCAGCCAGCGATGCCAAAATAGATGACTTTCATTATATCCACCTTCATTCGCCAATAACCAGCCCATTCCTGCTGCCAAAAAAGTACTAGCCGCCCCTAATTTTAAAGCAAACAAGATAGCAGCGTCCATATTCTTAGACCGCACTCTAGAATTAAAAAATTCCATCAAAATAGCCAATAGCAAAAAACCAATTGGTAAATGCACAAAAACAGGGTGAAACCGCCCGATAAATAAAGAAAAGGAGCTTTCTAATAATGCCATATCAAACAATGATTTAGTGGTCTATTTTTATTTCAACACTAAATTTAACTTTTTTTACTCATTTTCAATAGGAAGCAGGCATAAACTCGTCCAGAAGACCAATTTATTCTTTCGTCCTTACTAAAGTAAAAATCCGTTCTAATCCGTTAAATCCTGTCTAAATCAGTTTGCTAATCCTCCTCTGGTGGTCTAAGAATGAAATAAATACCAGTTTAATTTGAAAAGTTGTCAGTTGTCGGTTATCAATTATCTAGTTACGAATCAAACTGACAACTGATAACTGAGAACCCTTATAAACTGATAGGAATTTAATTCCAGAACCACTAGTTAGTAAAAAACAAAAATCTATCCTTAACCCAATTGTCCAGCAATAAACCCAGTAGTCCAAGCCGATTGAAAATTATAGCCCCCAGTAATTCCATCAATATCCATCACCTCGCCAGCAAAATACAAATTGGGGCAAACCCGACTTTGCATAGTCCCAAAATCAATACTCTCTAAACTAACTCCACCACAAGTAACAAATTCTTCTTTAAAAGTCGTTTTTCCTTTAACGGCATAAACATCATTGGTCAAAACAGTCATCAATTTATTGACCCCTTTTTTACCTAATTCACCCCAACGTTTTTTCAAAGACAAGTCACTTTTTGTCAATAAATAATGCCATAATCGTTCGGGTAATAAATAAGGGCGATAATTGGCTAGAATTTTATTAGAATGTGTTGCTACAATCTCTTTTAAAAGGGTTCTCACTAATTCATTATTTACCTCATTTACCCAATTAACCTGCACTTTAAAGGTATAATCTAGCTCACTTAAAAGCCGAGCACCAAAAGCCGATAACTTCAAAATAGCAGGGCCACTCATGCCCCAATGCGTAATCAGTAAAGGGCCATCTGCTTTTAATTTAGTCCCTTGAATGCTAACTAAAGTTTTCTCGACTACAATCCCCATTAATTCTTTTATCGACTCCGAAGGCATATTAAAAGTAAATAAAGAAGGCACAGGCTCCGCTATTTTATGATTCAATGCTTCTAACCAAGCCAAACCACTTCGTTTAGGCGAACCACCAGTTGCCACAACCACTTTATCCATTAAAATAGCGGGATGTTTATCGCCAAAACCTAGCGCTAATTTTTCTCCAATAGGTTGAATACTTTTAACCCCTTTACTAACTTCAATAGCAATATCCAAGGTACGAGCCTCAATCATCAAACAATCAATAATACTTTGAGAACTTTGGGAGATAGGAAAAACACAATTATCTTCTTGGATGACCAGTTGGACGCCTCTAGATTCAAACCATTCCATCGTATCGGCAGTACTAAATTGACGGAAAGCTCTTTTTAATTTTTTGCCCCCTCTAGGATAAGCTTTCGCTAATTCCTTAATTTCCGTACAGCCATTGGTTACATTACAACGACCGCCACCAGAAATTTTTACTTTTGCTAATAATTTTCTTGATTTTTCAAGAATAGTCACTTGAGCGGTGGGATGATTTATTTTGGCATGAATGGCAGCAAAAAAACCTGCTGCTCCGCCTCCAATTACGGCTACTTTCAAATTGTTATTATTGTTAGGTTTAGGTACAGTTATTCCCAATCCTTAAAAGGCAATTTTACCAAGCTAGAATTATAATATCGAGTATCCCCCGTCACTTCCTGACCAATCCAACGAGGAATAGGCACTCGCTGATTTTCATCCGTCAATTCCACTTCCGCTAAAGCCAAACCTGCATTGTCGCCCGAAAAAACATCTATTTCCCAAGTCAGCTTACCAATTTTAACTAAATACCTTGCTTTCTCGATAATTGGTCGTTCACATAATTCCAATAAAGCCATTGCGTCTTTAAGAGAAATCGGGTAGTCAAACTCCAAACGAGTCATGCCTACCGTTTTACCTTTGATGGTCAAATAGCCCTTATCGCCTCGAACTCGAATTCGGACCGTTCGTTCTTTATCGGTATTCAAATAGCCTTGTTTGATAAGTGTTCGGCCTTCCGCCTTCATTTTCCACTTATTATTCTTCAATAAGAATTTACGCTCTATCTCTTTAGCCATAATTAATATTTACAGGATGACAAGACAATTAGCAAAATTGAATTATCTAAGCTACCAAAATCCGTGTTAAAAAATCATCCTCCGAAAAAATCGGAGCAGGCTGTGTTAAACTCAAAATCTTCCAGTCAATTTCGCTCACTCTTTTTGATTCTTTTTTTAACAGATTTATCTAAACGAATAATCTTTCGAGGTTTAGCCGAGTCTCTATCTGCCGTTTCTTTTTTCGGAGGCACTTTTTCTTTCTTCGGCATCGGTCCTCTAAGATGAATAATCAAACCATCCAGAAAATTCCGTACAATTTGGTCACCACAAGGTTGAAAATTTGGGTGGTCATCTCGTCTAAAAAGGTCATTCAATTGCCCTTTATTGACTTTCAAGCCAGCTAAACCAATAATTTCGACTATATCTTCGGT
>CAZXYA010000562.1:0-6083 GCA_964644655.1 uncultured Saprospiraceae bacterium
CCCCAATCCCGTCTGCACCACTTTGTACGCCTGCTTTTCCTTGTAAAAATCGTATCAAATCTGGTTCACCACCTAATGAAATACTTGCAGATAGATCTTGTAAGTTGACGGATTCTCCTTTACCTAATGCCAAATGTGCTTCGGTTTGATCGACATTATCTGCGGTGACAATAATCTCTTGTAAGGTAATAGAAGGGCTTAAATCCAATTGGACTTTTAGATTTTTTTGGAGCGTTAAGGTTTTAGTCAATGGTTGATAACCAATATAGGAAGCTTGTAAAACTACCTTACCTTCTGGTACTTTTAAACTAAAAAAACCATAGTCATTGGTTGTTACACCTTTTCCCGACTTGGCTTCCCAAATAGTTGCTGCGACTAATCGTTCCCCTTTTTTGGCATCTTGTATATAGCCACTAATAGTATAAAGTGCTGGCGGTTTTTGATATAAAATAAGGTGTGTGCCTTCTACTTTATACCTAATGCTCGTTTTTTCGAGGCATTTTTTTAAAATAAAGTCAACACTTTTTTGTTTAAAATCACCACTAATAACTTGTGCTTTATGGAATAATTTAGGAGGAAAAGCAATATTAATAGCTGCTACTTCACTTAAATCAATCAAGGCATCTGCAATCGGCGTATTTTCTGTTTGAAAATCAATAATTTTGGCAAGTGGAGATTGTGCCTGGCTCTGTAAAGAACAGGATAGTATAAACACGAAAATCATTACCCAATAACAATATGGATAATGATTTTTTAGATTTTTTGCATTGATAGAAAGTGCAGACAAAGATTTTAGTTTTAAATTATTAGCTCGGATAATTACTCACAAATCCCACCATTCAACTCAAAAGAGGTCGCATTGATTTCTTTTAATTCCATTTTATAAACGGTCACGATATAGTCTAATACAATTTTAGGTGTTGCTTCGGGGAAATAAGCAGATATTCGACAAGTTAGCATCGATGAATTAGTGACATTGACTTTTATCTTGAAAAGTCGTTCCAAATCTGCAATAATGGTTTTCAAAGGCACATCTTTATAGCTTAACGACTTCGTCTTCCAAGCACTAGCATTTTTATGATTGACTTTATTTTCTGTAATATTATTAGCTTCCAGATCGTAAATACCCGTTTCGCCCGCAGTTAAGATAACCCCTGTGCCTGTAATGGTGCTACTGAATTGGACTTTTCCTTCTTCTACGCTGACTTGAATATTAGATTCAGTATCTATACTTCTTACATTAAAAATAGTGCCTAAAACTTTTACACTTGCTTTGGCAGTATGTACTTGAAAAGGTCGAGCAGCATCTTTGGCGACCTCAAAAAAAGCTTCTCCTGTTAGTTGTACTTGTCGGTCAGCAGCAGCAAAAGTAGCAGGGTATTCAAAAGTTGTATTTTCATTTAAAGTCACTTTAGTCCCATCGGCTAATTGAATAACTTTGGTTTCCCCTGTAGTTGTTTGTGCAATGGTCATAGAGGTGGTAGGACTTTGTAGAAAAAGCCATGTTGCTGCCATTAAAGGGATAGCAATGGCTGCGGCAATTGCCAACCAGTTTCGGCGACGATTCATCGGCCGAATAATGGCTTCCTTAGTATCCTCATTGCTCGCTTTTCTATGTTGCTGCATTCGCTTTTTAAAGCCTTGGAAATCTTTTTTGGCATCAACGGTAATTGGAGGAAGTGCAGTTTTACTCATTTTCCAATTATCTTCTAGTTGTGTTTGCAGCAGGGCATTTTCCTTGGTGCTGTCTGCCCATTTTTCCAAGTCGGCTTGCTCGGCAGGATTGATTTCCTTTTTGAGCTTTTTATAAATAAGTGCTATGTAATTATCTTGATTCATGCTTGAAATTTTTTAATGGATAAGAAATTAGATTAATGCAAAAAGCAGTTTTTAATCGTTGCTTAACTGGAGAACGAAATTTAAAGACGCTCCCCCTATGCCTTATCCAAAAAAATAAGCAAATATAAAAATGGCTAAATCTTTATAGTGCTGAATGGCTTTACGAATGGTTTTTAAAGCCTTAGTCATTTGATTTTCAATGGTTTTTTTAGAAATATCTAATTGGTCGGAAATCTCTTGATGAGACATATCCTCAAATCGACTTAAGGAAAAAACTAATTTACAGCGTTCTGGTAAACTATCAATTGCGGTCATAATAACGCTTTGTAAATCAGAAGTTTCCATCATTTCTTGAGTGGAAACTGCTGTAGAAGCCTGATTATAGTCCGTGATTTCTTCTGCTACCCCAAAGCGTTTTTTGCGTCGAATTTGATCTATAGAGCGATTAACAACTGACCGCCGTAAGTAGGCTTTTAACCCACTTTCAATAGATAGCGTAGCTCGCTTTGACCAAAAATGAAATAAAACATCTTGTACCAAATCCTTGGCTTGATGCTGATCAATCAGTACATGATAAGCTGTCTTGACTAGATAAGCATAGTACGTATCGAAAATACGCTCCATTGCACGTTCATCCTCTTTCTGTAGTAGAGACAATATAGTTTGGTCAGTAGAAGTAATTGAAGTATCCATACGGATGCAAAAATAATATATTTGAACAAAAATTTTGCAATGAGATAGACAAAACCCTTTTTATTCCTCAGCCTTGGATGCAATTAAGTAGTTGGTACAGTTTTTTCTGAGGATAATTCTACAACTTCTCTTATTTAAGACTTTCTTTGCATTTAAATTGGGCCTTTGTATTTTTTTTTATAAAAAATGAGTACAAAACCAACTTACCCGACTTTTATTAGTACCCCACACTTTGTTAACACACTAACTATTCCATCTGTATGAAAATACGCTTACTTACAATTTTAGGCGGCTGTTGTTTTATTTTAATGTCTGGAACAATAGATGTCCTCAACTTTTTGAACTACGCCAATCAGCCAATTCCTACCTATCTCACCAATCGAGATAATACCCCTGCCAATAATGCGATTACCGACCCAGGGGCAACTTTAGGAAGAGTTCTATTTTATGATAAAAATTTATCTACTAATAATACTATTGCTTGCGCTAGTTGTCATAAACAGGAACTAGCTTTTAGTGACGATGCGACGGTTAGTGTGGGCTTAAATGGAGAGACAACAGGTCGCCATTCCATGCGTTTAGCCTATGCTCGTTTTTCGGGAGAAGATCAATTTTTTTGGGATAAACGAGCGACTTCTTTAGAAAATCAAACAACCCAACCTGTTCAAGACCATGTAGAAATGGGCTTTGACGGAGCAAATGGAGCAGATTTAGATTCTTTGATACGAAAGTTATCTGCGATTGATTATTACCAACGATTATTTCCCTTGGCCTTTCCTGATGGGACCATAACAGAAGAAAAGATTCAATTAGCCTTAGCTCAATTTATTAGGAGCATTCAATCTTTTGATTCTAAGTATGACACAGGTCGGGCTATGGTGGCGAATGATACGATAGACTTCCCCAATTTTACGACCGAAGAAAACTTAGGGAAACAATTGTATTTAAAAAGACGATCAGAAGATGGAGCTAGTTGCGCGCCATGCCATAATACGCCTACTTTTGACCTGAGGGCTAATTCTGGAAATAATGGTGTTATCGGTGTAGCAGGAGGAGATGCTGATGCAAAAGATTTTTCGAATAAGCGGTCACCTTCCCTGAGAGATGTATTTAATCCTAGTGGTGAATTAAATGGTCCCATGATGCACGATGGTAGTTTTACCAGCATGTTAGATGTCATCAATCATTATAATGAGATTCCCATTGATCCTGATAATATGGAGATAGATAATACATTAGTACGAGGGAATGGAACAGGGCAACGGCTAAATTTAACAGAGGACGATAAAAGCAATCTCATTGCTTTTTTGAAAACCTTAACCAGTTCAGCTATTTATACGGATGAAAAATGGTCGAATCCTTTTGATAATATGGACGAATTACAAGTGACAGATGCGCCACCCAATTTTGTAGTTATTCTAGTAGATGATATGGGATGGACTGGTAGTTCGGTTGCCATGTCATCTACGATTCCTGAATCTAAGAGTGGATTTTATTTTACGCCCAATGTAGATACTTTAATCGCTCAAAAAGGGATGACTTTTTCCCAAGGATATGCGCCTGCACCAAAATGTGCGCCTTCTAGATGTGCGATTTTAACTGGACAAACAACTGCTAGAAATCAATTCACAGAAACAGGAAATGGACTAACAGCAGGCATGCGATTAACGGCCCCTGCAACTAATAATAATATTGACCAAGCAGACATAACAATCGGAGAATGGTTAAAATCAGCGGCAGGATATAGAACTGCCCATTATGGTAAATGGCATTTAGGCTCTAATGGAACTGCCGATAATGGCTTTGATTTTGGAGATGGAAATACAACCAATAATGATGGCGATCAAGGAGGGACGGTACAAGCAGATCCTAAAAAAATATTTGAATTAAGTACCAAAGCAGTAGATTTTATAACGGCTGCTAAAAATGATAAGGTGCCTTTTTATCTACAAGTGTCGCATTATGCAGTTCATAGCCCTACAGAGGCACAACAAGCTTCTATTGATTTGTATAATAATGCGGTAGAAAGACCGAATAATTCTAGCGGAAACCACAATAATGAAGATTATGGAGCAATGACGGAAGATATGGATACAGGAGTCGGTCAGATTATGCAGGCGATTAAGGATTTAGGTTTAGAAGGAGATACATACATCATTTTTACTTCGGATAATGGTGCAGCAACGGGACAATCGAGTAATGCGCCCTTGTTGGGCGGAAAAGTGAAATTAACCGAGGGAGGAATTAGAGTGCCTTTTATTATCAAAGGACCAAATATTCCCGCCAATACCTATAATGAAACACCTATTGTTGGCTACGATTTATTCCCAACTTTTGCTGCCTTAACTGGTTCTAGTGTTGCTTTGCCAACGGATTTAGATGGGACAAATATTACGCCTCTGTTTTTAAATAATTCGATCACTAGATCGGAACCGCTTTATTTTCATTCTCCACATTATGGGAATGCCGGTAAAGTACCTGTTTCTGCGGCAGTAGATGGCAATTATAAATTAAAAGTAGATTACGAACAAGGCACTTTAGCATTATACGACTTAGCCAACGATATTGGGGAGACGACGGATATAGCTACTGCTGAACCCGCTATTTTTAATCGTTTGCGCTTTGATCTTAGAAATCACCTAAAAAATGTGAATGCCAATATGCCTACTTTAAATGAAACCCATGCAGATTGGACAGCAACTGCCCAAGTAGCCGATGCGGATGGAGATGGCTTAAATGATGTCTGGGAATTTAGAGAATTATTGACTTATTTGGATAATGCTAATGATGATCCAGATAATGATGGACATACTAATTTAGAAGAACAAACGGCAGGAACTGATCCCTTAGTTGCGGAAGAAATGTTTGCGTGCCAAGATACCTTTAGGCTAGATGCATCAACTTTTAGTGGCAATCAAAGTGTTCCTGCTTCCGATATTATTGAATCGACTAGAACTTATACCTCGGGAACTATTTTGTTTTCAGCAGGTGAAAGTATTACCTTAAAACCAGGTTTTGAGGTGGCAAAGGGAACGGAATTTACGGCGAAAATTGAGGATTGTACACCAACTTTAGTGGAGGAAGAAGAACCTATTGCTGAAGAAAGAAGTGCTGCTGAAGAAATAGACAATAATAGCTTTAAGCAGGTAAAGGAAGCAAAGGTATTGGTTTACCCAAATCCAGCAAATGGCCAAATAACTATTGATATACTTAATCAACAAACGGAAAATACAGTTCAAAATATTCAACTATTTAATTTAAATGGGGCTATGCTAATGGATAATATTCATGCAGGAACTAGAGTCGATGTTAGTGAATTGCCAAAAGGAATTTATTTTATTAGCGTTCGATTGGCAGATAGTTTTGTTACCCAGAAATTGGTTATAAATTAGCCCAATGGAGTAAGTGGTACAGACTGACCGCAAATGGCAGGATTTGCTAAATTTTCAAAATTTATAGATAGTCAAGTAAAAAACTGACATTAAGAAAATATTTAAAATATCGTCTAGTTCGTTAAATCCGTTGCTTATATTTTTTAGCAACGGATTAAG
>CAZXYA010000563.1:0-6037 GCA_964644655.1 uncultured Saprospiraceae bacterium
CAATCCTGGTTTTGTAGACATACTTGAAGATGGCACCCTGAAGATTCCTGATTACTTTGGCAATAATATGTTCAATAGTCTGGGGAATATCTATGAGCAACCCAACACCGGTCTACTCTTTGTCAATTTTGATACTGGAGCAACCTTGCAATTAAGTGGTAAAGGGGAAATTCTTTTTGATCAAACCACTACTGCAGATATGGAAAAAACAGGAGATACCGGTCGTTTCTGGCTCTTTAAACCTGAAAAATGGATTCATACCCCAAAACATCATCAGGCCGATTGGACCTTTTTACAATACTCACCTTTTAATCCGTAACGATGTTAGACCCCAGCCACGAAGGATATATGCACTATTGCATCACTTTAGGAGAAATTGCTTTGCAAAAAGGTAATCCTCCCGTAGGGGCAATTCTTGTGGTTCATGATACCATTATCGGTGAGGGATATGAAACAGCAAAAACTTCTGGTGATGTTACCGAACATGCGGAAATACTCGCCATACGTGATGCTGTTCAAAAAGGGAATAGTGCCCTCTTAGAAAACGCCATATTGTATACCACTCACGAACCTTGCCTGATGTGTTCCTATGCTATACGACATTACAAAATACCTACGATTGTTTACAGTCTTGCCGTTCCTGATGTTGGTGGGCATTCGAGTACGTTCAATGTATTAATCACAGACAAGATCGAAAAATGGAATCCTGAACCAGCCGTTATCGCAGGGATTTGCAAAGATCAATGTGCACTACTCCAGCAACAATTTACAAAGTCTAACTAACAAAAAGGAATTCTTATTTTTATAACATCAGGAGCAGACATAACAACTAACCCTTTGATTTCCAATAAAAAGTATTACATTTAGTCTTATAAGGTATGGATATATGGAGTTTTCCATATATCCAGTAGTTAGGCACAATAAAACCTTAGTATGGAAAAACTAATTCTTGGGATTTTTAATGCATTAACAGGGATTTTCTGGAAAGGTTTTGATCTTCAAAGGAAAGTGCGTTTTACGGTTCATAGAGCAGTTTTCTTTAAGAACGGTAATGAATGTTTCTTTCTTAATGTAACTAATCTATCTCCTTCCAAAGAAATTGAAATAACACACCTTTGGTTTGAAGGTGAAAGGCAGTTTGCGGTAACGCAAAAAGATCGTCCATTGCCTAAAAGACTAAAACCAGATGAAACTTGGGAAACTTGGATTAAGACATCTGAAATACCATTAGAAATTAGAAACGCTCCTTTTGAAAAAGCTCGATTAAGAATCTCTACAGGAAAAGTTTTAAAATCTAAAGAAAACATAAGTGTTCCAAGCTCTGGTTCGGTCTCAGGCGGAAAAATAACTCAAATTTGATAAATATTAAAGTGCCTAACAATAGCTATAATTCATTGTGGTTTTGTGCCACAACAAAATAAAAGTATTAATAAACTGCTGATTTCTAAGCGGAATAATCCTGCGGATGATTCCACAACGAAATCATACCCTCGCCATTAGCAGCAATTGAAAAGATATGCCATTTAAATTAAAAGATACTGACTGTTCTCCTTTAGTTATTGACCATGAATTTGAAATAGCTGATAAAGACAAGCTAGCTGAATATGTCGGTGAAATGTTACTTGGGCATCATCAACATATTTATAAAATTATTAATTCTTTAGCCACTACCTTTCCTATACACTCAAATGATTCTATCGATTATGTAATTTCAAAAATCAATACGACATCTATTGAAAAGAGAGATGGTTGGCTATTCCAAATGATATCATGGGTTGTATTAGCGAAAAGAAATCAAGGTAAAAGGTTCTTCTCTAATTATCCTCATTTTGCTCCAGCTCAGCATGGAATTGACGGTTTAGCTGTTGTATTAAATGATGATGATAGCTTGAAAAGCATAATAATTACTGAAGATAAATGCACTACCTCTCCCAGAGGAAAGATTACCCAACAAGTTTTTCCTGAATTTAAAGAATTTGAAGAAGGACAAAAAAATAATGCATTAGTTTCCATAGTTTCTAGTCTATTGTCCCAAATGAACTCAGGAAGCTTATTAGAAAATGTACAAAATGATATTTTTAATAACAACTTTCGCTTATATCGAATAGGAATAACAAGAGAGGAAAAACACAATGACGATATTGGTAGGAAAAAACTATTTGATAAATATGATTCATTTGTTTTGGGAGATACGCCAGAAAGAAGAACTGGAGCAACAATATATTTTGATGACATGAGGAACTGGATGCAAGATTTATCAAAAAAGGTTATCAATTATTTAAATTCCAAAAAAACTACTGATGTATAATAGTACCACTGAGGAGAAAATAAAAGACATACCAAATGTAGGAGACATTGACACCAATAGACTTCCTCAAGAATTAACACGCATTTATGCACAAATAGTAAGTTTAAGACGTCAAGTCATTGATGGTACTATTAACTTTCAAGATGAGAATCTAGTATCAGGATTAAACTTTTTAAGGAAGTTAGCGAATAATCTTGAAACTATATTACTTACTGAGACTAATCACGACCAAAAAGAGTCTATAGCATTTGTAGCTGGAACTGCCAACAATCTTATTCATAAAATGGGATTGATTGACAAGACTAACAATAGTTTATTAGAAGCGGACTCAATTTCATCCTATATAGCGGCTACAGTGTTATTTCTAATTGGAAATAGTCAAGCGGATGCTGCTGAATCAGCTCTATCACTTTCAAAATCGAGCAGTGAAAATTTGACACAACAAAGATTAATTTCATCTATAATTTCTTTAGCAACTGGTAAATTATCATTAATAGCTAATAGTAAATTCAATGAAGAAGAGGTCATCCAAAGTAGTAATTTAAAGCAAACAGCATTAAATTATCTATGGAGGGAACTTGGTCTTGGCATTAAACAAATGGCTCAAAGATTAATTAATTCATCTAAAGTAGAAGGCATAAAACATTTTGATAATGTAATTAATCTTTCAATATCAGAAGTTGGGTTTCTTGAACATAAGAGCGTTTTTTCAGGCCCTTATCGTCTAGCTAAACTAATGAAACTATTAGAAAAGGATATTTTTAATAGAGCTGTAATTGACATTCCTCCTCCATTTGGTGTAGATTCAGATTCTTGGTTGGTTTTTTTAGAAAAATTAGCAAAAGACCGCCCATATTTATGGGAAAACCATAAAGATGCTGTGAAAACAAATTTTTTGAATCCTGGCATTTCAGCAGTGCTTACCCTTCCCACAGGAGCTGGCAAATCAACTTTATCAGAATTAAAGATTGCATCGTGTCTTTATTCTCAAAAAAGAGTGATTTATTTAGTCCCAACACATGCCTTGGAAGATCAGGTAAATAGAAACTTAAAACCCCTGTTCGCTGAATTTGATTCAATAAATATTGAATTTGGAGGCGAATATTCTGATTTAGGAGAAATTGACAACTTCCCAATTGTCGTCATGACCCCTGAGAGATGTTTGACTTTACTAAATATCGAATCCCATTTTTTTAAAAGTGTAGGATTAGTAGTTTTTGATGAATTTCATTTAATACATGGCACAGATATTAGAAAAGATAGAAGATCTATTGATGCTATGTATTGTCTTTTATCATTGTTTACCGTAGCTTCAAATGCCGATTTTTTATTAATATCAGCCATGGTTGAAAATGGTGAAGAAATAGCATCTTGGATTGAACAAGTAACGAAAAGAGAATGTAAAGTATTTAATTCAAATTGGAAACCTACTAGACAACTACATGGATGTGTCGTATTCGATGAAGATAAAATTAACCAACTAAATAAGAATATTCAATTAAGCAAGAAAATTGCTACTACAAAAGCACCACCTTCAAAGCTAAAAAAGGAACTACTCATAGAACCGTTGTGTTTTTATAGTTTAAAGAATATATGGGAAACGGATGATAGTAATGATTATTTTAAATCCCAAATACTTAACCATAATGTACTTTTGGGTATTAACAAATGGTGGAATATTACAAGTAATAGAAATGATATTGCAGCGAATCTTGCTTTACATTTTTCTAGATTGGGTCTTAAAACGCTTGTTTTTGTTGACGATCCTCGAATAACAAACTCAACCTCTCGGACCATATCAGAAGATCTTGATGATAGAGCAAACAGTTACATCGAGTATGTAAACCTTAACAAAGCCCTAATTAATAGTCTTAGCCTTGAGTTAGGGAAAATCGAGCATTCTTATTTCAATGAATGCAAAAATGTTGGTGTACATCACGGTCTATTATTGCAAATAGAAAGAATGCTAATAGAAAATTATTTTAAGTTTTCTAATGGTTCTATTGTACTTGTAGCAACCGCTACATTAGCGCAAGGAATAAATCTACCTGCCGAAATTGTAATTATTGCCGGTAATGACCGCTATGATGAAAGTACTGAAACTAGACAAAGGGTGAAACCCTACGAATTATTAAATGCAGCGGGAAGAGCAGGAAGAGCGGGTCTCTCATCACAAGGTGCTGTCATACTGATTCCTGGCAATATTGTAACTATTAAAGATTCAAATATTTCGGCTGAATGGTGGAACCTAAAAGAAGATGTTTTTTCAAAAGGGGATCAATGTCTTGAAGTAGAAGACCCATTAGGGTACTTTTTAGATTCTTTACAAGAAAATCATGAAGAGTTATCCGTTGAGGAAAAAAACATTTTATATAGATTCAAACCAGAGAATTTATCAGATAGTGACACCAAAAATTTATTAGCTAAATCTTTATATGCATATAACGCTAACAAAAATGGTAACGTTGAGGAATTCGATAAACAAGTCAGAAAATTGTTGGATAGTAGAAATGAATTAGATAATTCTCCAGAAGAACATTTATGGATAAAAGAAATAGGTATCAAAACTGGATTGGAACCTTTAATAATATACCAATTAGATTTAGCTATAGAGTTAGTCGGTATAAAAAGTCTATTATCTAAATCAATTCCAGAGCTAATCGATTGGTTTTTTGAATGGATTGGATCAAACGAAATTTTCATTGAAAAAATTTTCACAAAACAATCTACAATGGATCAAATAAAAAAATCAATCGGATTAAAACCGAGTGTTAACATTTCAGAAATTATTGCTAAAATTGACATATTAGCAAAAGTCCTCAAGTATTATGTCCAAGGGTTACCATTAAATATGTTAAATAATCAAATTCCTGATGTCAATAGAGTTGACAATACAGGTTATTTAATCAAAGCGAGAAACTTCGTAAACCGACTCGTACCAGAATTAAGTTTTGGTTTAGGAATAATGTCATTGGTACTTACAGAGAAATCAAAAAAGATGAATATTAAGAATCACGATATTCCTTGGGATATTAAAGTACTAGCAAGCTGTATTAGAGAAGGGTTTGACACGTCCAAAAAACTATATTACAAAAAGAACAAACGAATATTAATGAGAGTGGAAACACATATGAAATTTGACAAATAAAAACTGCTGCTAACAATGTATAAAAGTAATAGCGGTTTAATAGTTAAAACGAAAATATAAAAGGTCTGGATTTAACCGAATATCAAGTGTTTAAAAATCAGCTACTACTCATACACGAAACCATTCGAGTCAATACGCTGTGTTAACATTTGAGTTTTGAAACTTGAGTTTTGGAACTTCACTATGTCTTATCCCCCTATCGCAATCATACTACGGTTTTTCTCATAGTTCTCTGGATTACTAAATTTTTCCTGTGTATCCATGCCTCCACGAGATTTAAATTTGGCACCAATGGCTTTTTGAACGATAGGGATTATGGATTCCCCGTTACGGTAGGTCGTCAATAGATCGGCTTCCGAAGCAGAAAAGAGACAGTTCTTCAATCGGCCGTTTGCAGTAAGTCGTATACGATTACAGGAATCACAAAAAGGATTGGTAACCGTACTAATGATGGCAAAAGTGCCCTTAAAGCCTTCGATGCGATAATTTTTAGCGGTATCATGAGGACGGTCTTGTAGGCGAAGGGTCGCTGTTTTCGCGAAAGCGTTTTCTACCTGTTCCATAATAGCCGCATAGGACAC
>CAZXYA010000564.1:0-6020 GCA_964644655.1 uncultured Saprospiraceae bacterium
TATCAATTTCACCAGATGTAAATAATCCTGGATTTAGAGCAGCTACTTTTGATGAAATGGTAGCCGCTTATAAAACGCAAACGGAAGGGTTAATCGATGGTGGTTCGGACATTATTTTGATTGAAACCATTTTTGATACGCTGAATGCCAAGGCAGCGATTTTTGCAGTCGAAACGGTATTTGAGGAAAAAGGTATTAAGTTACCAATTATGATTTCGGGAACAATTACCGATGCTAGTGGTCGAACCCTTTCTGGTCAAACGGTAGAGGCTTTTTGGATTTCTGTGATGCACGCCAAACCATTTTGTGTTGGTTTGAACTGTGCTTTGGGGGCAAAAGAAATGCGTCCGCACTTAGAAGCTTTGGCTAAGATAGCGGACACAAATGTGCATGCCTATCCAAATGCTGGTTTGCCGAATGAGTTTGGAGAATATGACCAAGATGGGGAGGAGATGAAAACTTATATCCAAGATTTTGTCAATGCAGGGTTTGTGAATCTGATTGGTGGTTGTTGCGGAACGACGCCTGAACATATTTCCGCCATGGCTAATGCAGTGCAAGGCCTAGATGTCCGTCCAATCCCTGAACCAACAGGGATGTCTATGCTAAGTGGTTTAGAACCATTAATTATTCGGCCTGATGCCAATTTTATCAATGTTGGAGAACGAACAAATGTTACGGGATCTCGAAAATTTGCTAGACTGATTAAAACAGGCGCTTTTGATGAAGCCTTATCTGTCGCATTGCACCAAGTAGAAGGTGGTGCACAGGTAATTGATGTGAATATGGATGAAGGCTTATTGGATAGCGAGCAAGCCATGAAAGACTTTTTGAATTTGGTAATGGCAGAACCAGATATTGCCAAATTACCAATAATGATTGATAGCTCTAAGTTTCATGTCATTGAAGAAGGGTTGAAATGTGTGCAGGGGAAATGTATCGTGAATAGTATATCTATGAAAGAAGGGGTCGAGCAATTTAAGCGACATGCTACTTTGGTCAAGCGATATGGTGCAGCGGCGGTTGTGATGGCATTTGACGAAGATGGGCAGGCAGACACAACAGAAAGGAAAGTAGAAATCTGTAAAAGAGCTTATGATATTTTAGTCAATGAAGTTGATTTTAATCCAACCGACATCATTTTTGATCCAAATATTTTTGCGGTAGCTACAGGGATTGAAGAACATAATGAATATGCCATCAATTTTATTGAAGCAACTCGTCAAATCAAGGCATTATGTCCAGGGGCAAAAGTAAGTGGTGGAGTTAGTAATATTAGTTTTTCTTTTAGAGGAAATAATGTAGTCAGAGAAGCCATGCACTCTTCCTTTTTATTCCATGCGATTCAGGCAGGAATGGATATGGGGATAGTGAATGCTGGTTTGATTGAAGTTTATGCCGATATACCAAAAGATTTATTGGAACGGGTAGAAGATGTTTTATTTAATAAAAGAGAAGATGCGACCGACCGTTTGACAGACTATGCAGAAAAAGTAAAAGGGGCTGGTGGAAAATCTGTTGTCAAAGATTTAGTATGGAGAGAAAGTACAGTTGAACAACGTTTATCCCACTCTTTAGTAAGAGGGATTACCGAATTTATAGAAGCAGATACAGAAGAAGCCCGTCAAAAATATCCACAGCCAATTGAAGTGATTGAAGGCCCTTTGATGGATGGTATGAATGTGGTGGGTGATTTATTTGGTGCAGGAAAAATGTTTTTGCCACAAGTGGTAAAATCTGCTCGAGTCATGAAAAAAGCGGTGGCTTATTTAACCCCTTATATTGAGGAATTAAAGAAAGCAGGGGCTAAGTCTACCAAAGGAAAGGTGTTAATGGCAACTGTAAAAGGAGATGTCCATGATATTGGAAAAAATATTGTTGGGGTCGTTTTAGGTTGTAATAACTACGAGATTATCGACATGGGGGTGATGGTACCAACCCAAAAGATTTTGGATACGGCAATTAAAGAAGAGGTGGATATTATCGGGCTAAGTGGTTTGATTACCCCTTCTTTGGATGAAATGGTGCATGTCGCCAAAGAAATGGAGCGACGAAATTTTAAAATTCCTTTATTGATTGGTGGAGCGACTACTTCAAAAACACATACGGCTGTTAAAGTTGAGCCACAATACAAAGGCCCTGTCGTTCACGTTTTAGATGCCTCTCGTGCTGTTGGTGTTTGTAGTAATTTATTGAGCGAAGACAAAGATACAAGTAGCAACTTTATTTTAGATTTAAAATCTGAATATCAGCGAGTTAGAGAAATGCGTTCTAATCGTAAGTCTAGCAAAAAGTATTTGACACTGAAAAAAGCTAGAGAAAATAAATTGCAATTAGATTGGGCAAACTACACACCTGTCATGCCTTCGTTTACAGGCACTAAAGTTTTTGAAGACTACTCTTTAGCAGAACTAGCTACTTATATTGACTGGACGCCTTTCTTTTCTAGTTGGCAATTAGCTGGTAAATTCCCTGCGATTTTGGAAGATGAAATTGTTGGAAAAGAAGCGACAAAATTATATGAAGATGCACAAGTGATGTTGAAAAAAATCATTGACGAAAAATGGTTAACGGCAAAAGCGGTGATTGGTATATATCCTGCCAATACGGTTAATGACGATAGCATCGAATTGTACGAAAGTAATAAAAGAGATAGGGTTAAAACAACCTTACATCACCTTCGTCAACAAGTCAAAAAAGCACCGGGGCAACCTAATTTAGCCTTGACTGACTTCTTAGCACCCAAAGATTCTGGGGTACAAGATTTTATTGGTTCGTTTGCAGTAGCAACAGGTTTTGGTATCGAAGACCATGTCAAGCGATTTGAAGCCGACCAAGATGATTATAATGCGATTTTATTAAAAGCATTGGCTGACCGTTTTGCAGAGGCTTTCGCTGAATGTATGCACTTACGAATGCGTAAAGAATTCTGGGGTTACGCTGCTGATGAAAATTTAGATAATAATGAGTTAATCAAGGAAAATTATAAAGGCATTCGACCAGCCCCAGGCTATCCTGCCTGCCCAGAACATACCGAAAAACGGACGCTTTGGGAATTGATGAACGTCGAAGAAACAACAGGTATCAAATTAACGGAAAGTTGTGCGATGTATCCTGCTGCGGCAGTTAGTGGTTGGTATTTTGGCAATCCTAAGTCTAAATATATGCGAGTTGGACAGGTAAGTAAGGACCAAGTGGAGAATTATGCGAAACGTAAAGGGTTTAGTGTGGAAGAGGCAGAAAAGTGGTTGGCGCCGCTTTTGAATTATGATGTGTAACTCCGGATGGTTGACCTTCAGTCAACTTGTAGTAAAACCTACATTTTTTACAGGTTGACTGAAAGTCAACCATCCATTGGAAAATCCTAAGTCTAAATTTATGTGAACAAAGCAAATGAATTAAGCTCAGATTAAAAATTATGCTAATCACAAAGGTTTTAGTGTCGAAGAATCATAAAAATGGTTGTCACCTAATCTGAATTATGATGTATAACTCGGATGGTTGACCTTCAGTCAACCTGTAATAAAAATGAACAGAGATGCAATACATGAAAAGCGAGTATTCTTCTATTTAATTATGATATGCAAAACGGATGGTTGACCTTCAGTCAACTTGTAGTAAAACCTACATTTTTTACAGGTTGACTGAAAGTCAACCATCCGTAGGTTTCAAATAGGTAAATGGATAATCCTGCCAATTTTCTACGATTCCTGCTTTTACAGGATTATTCAACACATAATTAATAATTCGTCCTAATTCCTTTTGATTCCTTGGGAAATAATCAAAATAATCTCTTTGCCAAAAAGGTTGCCCAGTCCTATTTAGAGTCAAATTACTATATCTCGCTGAAGCGCCTTTTATTCGCTTCATTATTTTATCAACTTGAATATAGTTTGCCAAAGAAATTTCATATTCTACAGGAGAAGTGGCTAATTGAGTCCTTGTATCTATTATTATATGAACATGATTAGACATAACACAGTAAGCTAATAAATCGTACCATTTTCCATCATACTTCTCTATTTGTTTTATAATTTCTGTTGCTATTGCTGGTTGCTTGAGCCAAGTAGGTCCATGATTTACTTTTTCTAGTGCCTCATCGAATAGTTTAAAATATTTCTTTTGTTCTATTCTAATTAAGTCAGCAAATCCTTCGGGCTGCTTTTGTTTCAATTCGCTAATTCTCTTGTCTCTTCTTTCTTTAAATGTATCTAGCATATTTTTAGGCAAAGAATCATGTAATCGAAAAGTGACAAAAAAGGTAGCACCAATTGGTAGGATATGAGGTAGGGCATTGGCTAAGTAATGTGTTTTTATTGGCATAATAGGTTTATTTTTCGGATGGTTGACCTTCAGTCAACCTGTAGAAATTTAGTTATTAATTACAGGTTGACCGAAGGTCAACCATCCAAAACTACTAAAATTACCAATTACCCACAAATAGAAAATTAAGGTATAAAAGTTATTTCTCCACCAATATATAAGCCCGCTTACTAGGATATTCTACCCCTACATAAGGATATCGCTCAATAACTTCTACTATTTTCTAACCAATTTTTAAAAATAATGGTTTCAAGAAATTATTTACCCTATTTTTCTTAAATTCACTCCCACAAATACAAAACTAAACAAAATGACCATCAAAACCTTCTTCACCTTAACTGCTATTTCTAGCTGTCTTTTTGGTATCGCCTTATTATTTATGCCGGAACAAATGGGTATTTGGCATGGACAAAATACCTTAGATAATTTTGGAAAATTTACCGCTCAAATGCTCGGAGGAGCTTTATTTGCCACAGGAACTTTAGGTTGGTTGGCTAGAACAAGTGGACCATCTGAAGCTAGAAAAGCCATTCTTCAATTTTTACTGGTATCTGACCTTTTATATACAATTGTTAATGCCATTCATTTGATACAAAAAAATGGAGGCGAACCTTTCCAATGGATAGAATTAGTGATCACAACACTATTTGCGCTTGGTGCTATACATTTTTTAAGAAAAGAAAGTTAGATCTGCATTATGAATACAAACTACACTAAAAAACAAGGACAATATTTGGTATTTATTTATTATTACCAAAAGCTCAATAAGATAGCACCAGCGCATGCTGACTTTCAAAAATATTTTATTTCCAACCCAGCAAGTGTCAATGATATGTTGAAAACTTTAGACAGGAAAGGTTTTATAAGTAGAGAAAAAGGCAAGGCTAGGAGCATCAAATTATTGATAGCCAAAGAAGATTTACCTGAATTGGAATAAATTTCCCTACTTTTTTAATTTCTTTCTGTACCTTCGCCTCATGAGAGAATTACAGCTAAAGATTTCCTTAGCCAATAGCCATATACCAATTTGGCGACGTTTCCTAATCACAGATAATTATCGACTAGATCGTTTTCATCAAGTGATTCAGATTGTGATGGGGTGGTGGAATTCACATTTACACGAATTTGAAATTGGAGGCCGTAAATTTGGAATGAATATAGGGGTAGAATATGATTCCCAATTGGTAGAAGAAGAAACTAAATTTTATTTAAAACACTTTCCATTTGAAATAGGGAATAGTTTTAATTATCTATATGATTTTGGAGATAATTGGCAACATATCATAGAAATAGAAGCCATAAAAGAAGTAAAAAAAAGTCAATTGAAGTGTATAGCAGGAGAAAGTCGTTGTCCTTATGAGGATGCAGGTGGGGTAGGAGGCTATCAATTCATGTTGGAAGCCATGTTTGACCCTAATCACCAGGATCACCAACGATTTATAGGAGATAGTTGGATAGAGGATTTGCCCGACCCGACCATTTTTGATCAAAAAGAGACGAATCGAGAGTTACGGAAATTTAGTCTTTGGCATAAGAAACACCCTCGAAAAAAATCCACTCCGTGGCATCAAGTGATGGGATAAAGAAGTCTTAAGCAAGTACTTGAATCTTTTTAGTCGGATAATAGTTGTTGAATTGGATTGTTAGGAATGAATTAAAATTAAAATGACAATTAAAATTAAAAACACTACTGATAA
>CAZXYA010000565.1:0-6007 GCA_964644655.1 uncultured Saprospiraceae bacterium
TTCCTGATTTTTATCTCGATTATTATGGCTCACCCTAATTTGGGGATGAGCGAAAGATGTACTATGTGTGTTGTAAAATAGGGACTATAATTTAAAAAGAAGTAATAGGATATGTTATTATTAATAACAGCAAAAAGCATACCAATAATTGCATAATTGCTTAAAAGATAGCTTTTTATAAATTATATTTTTTTATTTATTATAGAATAGATTTAACTATATCTGCTAAAATCCGACAAAAATGCTTTATTTACAAGGGTTTGTTCTAATTAATTAGGTTTTTAAAAATATACGACAAGACACAAAAAATGAAAAAAGAAAAAAAATGGCAATTATTAAAATCAGAACCTGCTATTGATTTAAATATTGTAAAAATTCGTCACGATTATTATAAAAATCCTAGAAATGAAAAAACGGTAAAAGTCATTGCTATTGAAGGAAATGATGCAGCTAATGTGATTGCGCAAACTAAAGCGGGGAAGATTATCATGGTTCGCCAATTTCGTTTTGGTGTAGCAGATTATACTTTAGAAATACCTGGGGGAATGATTGATGAAGGAGAAGACATCTTAAAAGCAGCACAAAGAGAAGTACAAGAAGAAACGGGCTATGTAGGAAAAAATTGGCAATACTTAGGTAATATTTTATCCAACCCTGTGTGGATGGACAGTACTATACATCATTATTATATGGACAATGCAGAATTAAAACATGAATTGGCTTTAGATGAAGCAGAAGATGTAGCAATTGTCTTGTTGACTCCCGCCGAAGTTTATCAAAAAATTGATAAAGGAGCAATTAAACACCCTCATACTATTTCAGCTTTTTATTTTGCTCGGAAGATTTTGGGGTTTTAAGGTAGAAATGGTCTTGAGATTTGGGGTAACTGTTTGTTCAAAATCTTACATCATAAATTTTAAATCATACATCGTAAATCTGTTAGGTTTTATTTAGATGGACTTAAGGTTTTTTCTCTAGAACGAAACAAGGGCTTAGTAGCAATAGCTACTAAGCCCTTATTAAATTAAAAAAGGTGAGAGCAAGACCAGATCTACCCCCCGACGAACTGGTCTGCCTCACCTAAAGACTATTGCTAGCCTTTTCCTTTACGGTTATGAGAATTTTATCGGGGGACGATTCGAGGGGACTATATATTATAGTGAGCTTTGAGACCAGTTCTACCCCCCAAGAAACTGGTCTCGCTCACTTCTTAGAGCCACATCTGACCCTAATACTCTTTATAGCAAACTAGACATAAAAATCTAGTGTATATTACTCGTTTAATCGGTTTATAGAAATAAGAGAACCTATGAGGGGGAGAAAATAAAATGATTCCTAAAAGGAAATATATATTTAATTATTTGTAGTCTTTATTTTACACATCATCTATTGCAAAAACCTTTCCCAAAATTCACTTTCCACGAAAAAAAATCATAGTTTTTTTTCTCTAATATTTAACTGCTTTTAAATAAGGAATATGGTAAATTATTTTATGGGTACAAATAATTTGTCACACCTAAACCTATTTAATGTTCCTTATTTCAGTATTTAAAGGTTTTTTTCAATATTGATGACGTTCCTTCCAAACGACTCCACAATAATACAAGCAATCTGATTTTGTAACCATTTAATTTCAGGATTAATGTGACGTAAAAACTGCCATCATTTTAAAATAAAAACCTATATAGCCGCATTTTTGACAGGTGTTTACCGCCTACAAATAGGGAATAAGCGTCATTCTGGCAGCATTCCACAGATGGCATATCATTTGACTATTTTCTTGATAATATTTGTGACTATTAATCAATAACATAAATCAACATATCATGCAAAAAGGTACTATTTCAGTTTCTACTGAGAATATCTTTCCAATAATCAAACAATTTTTATATTCTGATCAGGAAATATTTCTTAGAGAGTTAGTTTCAAACGCAACTGATGCCACTTCTAAATTAAAAACCTTAGCTGCTAGAGGTGCCGTAAAAGGAGAAATTGGAGACACAACTATCGAAATCTTAATCAATGAAGATGACAAAACCCTAACTATAAGGGACAAAGGTATCGGAATGGATGAGGAAGAAGTGATGAAGTATTTGAACCAAGTTGCCTTTTCTAGTGCGCAAGAGTTCCTAGAAACCTATAAAAACGAGAGTACTATTATCGGTCATTTCGGACTAGGCTTTTATTCTGCTTTTATGGTCGCAGAAAAGGTAGAAGTTGTCACAAAATCGTATAAAGAAGGAAGTGAAGGTGTGACATGGACCTGTACGGGAAATACAGAGTTTATTTTAGATAAAAATGATAAAACAGAGCGAGGAACCGATATTATTTTACATATTAGCGAAGATAGTGTAGAATATTTAGAAAAAGCACGCATTGAAGGGCTTTTACAGAAATACTGCAAATTCCTTCCTGTAGAGATTCAATTCGGTAAAAAGACCGAATATATAACCGAAGGTGAAGGAGAGGATGCCGAACAAAAAGAAATTGAAGTCGATAACATCATCAATAATCCAAATCCTGCTTGGAAAAAAATGCCAAAGGATTTGAAAGAGGCCGATTATACTAAATTTTATAGCGAATTATATCCATTTAGTAGTCCACCATTATTTTGGATTCATCTAAATATTGATTTTCCTTTCAATCTAACAGGTATTTTATACTTTCCTAAAGTGAGTAACACTCTAGAAGTACAAAAAAATAAAATCCAGTTATACTCTAATCAGGTATATGTAACAGATGATGTGAAGGAAATAGTTCCCGAATTCTTGACTTTACTACATGGGGTTATTGATTCTCCTGATATTCCATTGAATGTTTCTAGAAGTTATTTACAAAGTGATAAAAATGTAAAGAAAATTACCAGCCATATCACTAAAAAAGTAGCGGACAAGTTAAAGGAGTTATTCAAAAATGATAGGGAGGGATTTGAGCAAAAATGGGATGACATCGGTGTATTTGTAAAGTATGGTATCGTTTCGGATGAAAAATTTGCGGACAGAGCAACCAAATTTACCTTGTTGAAAGATGTAGATGGTGGCTATTATACGATGGAAGCCTACAAGGAGAAAATTAAAGATTTACAGACGGATAAGCACGACAAGCAAATTTTGTTATATACCAACGCACCTAGCGAGCATGATAGTTTTATTCAAGCAGCAAAGGGGAGAGGCTATAATGTTTTAGAAATGAATACGGTTTTAGATAACCACTTCATGCAAAAACTAGAAACGGCTGGCGAAAACGTCACTTTTGTTAGAGTAGATTCTGATACAGTAGATAACTTAGTCCAAAAAGACGAAAAGACAGAATCTGTTTTAAGTGAAAAAGAAGAGGAAACTGTAAAGACCTTATTTACAGATTTAGTGACAGCAGCAGGTGCATCCGTTTCGACTAAAGCAATGTCTCCAGACGATCAGCCTATCGTCATTACTCGTCCAGAATTTATGCGAAGAATGAAGGAAATGCAAGCGATGAACGGCATGGGGATGGGAGATTTTCCAGATTCGTATAACGTAGTTGTTAATACCAATAATCCATTAGTCGCAGACAAATTATTGAAGCTAGAAGGAGAGGAAAAAACGAATTTGGCAAAATATTTAATTGATTTGGCAAAATTGAATCAAAATATGCTAAAAGGCGCTGATTTGACGAACTTTATTAATAAGAGTTTGGCTTTTGTGAAAAACTAAAATTAATGGGTTAATTGCTCTATTGCCTGTCTATCGACCAGTAGATTTTATTGTTCGGAATTAGCCAACAACCAAAACAATTCAACAATATAGCAATCGTACCCATGTCGTTAATTTTTCATTAAATTAAAAAAGCAAGGAACTATTGGCTAGTTTCTTGCTTTTTCTAATACAGGTGACTTTTATTAGTAGAAAAAGTCTAAATTGCATAATACTAACGAAAAATACTATTGAAAGTCTTATTTCGTTTTATTAGTAAAGGCAACCCCATAAGGAATCAAAGTATCTAAATGCTTTGACTTAAAAGCCTATTTTTAATTAAATTGATGTTTATGAAAATGCTATTAGGAGTTCTTTTTGTTTTAGGTAGTCTGATTGATTTACCTAACTTAGATTCCATCACTAGTGCTTTGAGTCAGGGTAATGTAGACATATTATCTACCTACTTTGATGAGTCTGTAGAAATTGCCGTAGCCGACGAAGATGATATTTACGATAAAGCAGAAGCAAAGACTATTTTAGCCAATTTCTTTGCTGCTAATAAGCCGTCTAAATTTGACCAAGTACATAAAGGAACTTCCAAAGGACAGGATTCTGTTTATTGTATAGGTAACTTAAATACAGCCAAAAAAACCTATAGAGTTTATGTGTTATTAAGAGTAGAAGATGGAAAGCAATTTATTCAAGAATTGCGCTTTGATGAAGAATAAAATTTTATAATAAATATTGGACCGCCTCAATAGCATCTGATTTTTAGGGGCATCGAGCCCCTAAAAATCAAAAGGACCTATAAGGGACAGAAAAAAGCCGACTTTTAAGTCGGCTTTTTTCTGTCCCTTATAGGTCCTTTTACAAATTTAGCCGTTCGATACGGCTAAATTTGTGAGGTATTTTATAGACTTAAGCCAATAAATGCTTCATATCTACCTTCTTAGAAACAATATCCGCCACCTCATCAATAGCGACTCTAGTTTGTTCTAAAGTATCTCTATCTCGAATCGTTACTGTATTATCTTCTAAAGTATCAAAATCAATCGTTACACAATAAGGCGTACCAATTGCATCTTGCCGTCTGTATCGACGACCAATCGCATCCTTTTCATCGTATTGGCACTTGAAGTGTATTTTCAACTTATTGAAGACTTCTCTAGCCTTATCAGTCAAAGCTTCTTTGTTTTTCAATAGTGGTAATACAGCACATTTATTAGGGGCCAATGCTGGTGGCAATTTAAGAACGACTCTTGTGGAATCTTTTCCCTTCGCATCAGGCACTATTTCCTCTTGTAGTGCATTACTCATCATCGCCAAAAACATTCTATCACAACCAATAGAAGTTTCCACTACATAAGGCACATAACTTTCATTATCTTGTGGGTCAAAATACTGTAACTTCCGACCTGATAATTCTTGATGGCTGCTTAAATCGTGATTTGTTCTAGAGTGTATCCCTTCCAATTCTTTGAAACCAAAAGGAAATTCGAATTCAATATCTACTGCTGCATCTGCATAAAAGGCTAAATTATCATGATCGTGGAAACGGAATTTTTCAGGAGCAGTACCTAAGGACGTATGCCACTTTAAACGATATTCTTTCCAGTAGGCATACCATTCTTTTTGCGTGCCAGGTTTAATGAAAAATTGCATTTCCATTTGCTCAAATTCCCGCATACGGAAAATGAATTGTCGAGCAACAATCTCATTTCTAAATGCCTTCCCAATCTGCGCAATACCAAAAGGAAGCTTTTGGCGAGTGGTTTTTTGTACATTCAAAAAGTTCACAAAAATCCCTTGTGCGGTTTCTGGGCGTAGGTATAATTTGCCTTCTTCTCCTGCGACATTTCCTAATTGAGTATAAAACATTAAGTTAAACATCCGCACATCCGTCCAATCATTAGATCCACTCACAGGACAATTAATCTTATATTCTTCCAACATGGCTTTTAAATCTGCCATATCTTCATTGGTCATTGCCGCTGCCAAACGCAATCTTACTGCCTCAAATTTCTCCAAATTTGCGACGACTCGACCATTGGTTTTTCTAAACTCTGCTTCATCAAAAGCATCCCCAAATCGCTTTTTAGCTTTGGTGATTTCCTTATTAATTTTCCCTTCAATCTTATCCATATAGCCCTCAATCAACTGATCCGCTCGATACCGCTTTTTAGACACTTTATTATCTACCAATGGATCACTAAAAGCATCTACGTGTCCAGAAGCTTTCCACGTTTTTGGGTGCATAAAAATAGCGGCATCAATACCCACAATATTTTCGTGCATTTGCACCATAGAATCCCACCAATATTTTTTGATATTAT
>CAZXYA010000566.1:0-5980 GCA_964644655.1 uncultured Saprospiraceae bacterium
AAAAGCCCGCATGTGCGGGCATAAACAATCTTTTAACCAAAACTCAATACATATTTATATTCAAAATGTGTGCCAAAAATATATTTGCTTGAAAAATATTTAAATTTTTAATTATTTTTATTTTGTGACAGCATTTCGGTTTTAGTTATTTATTGATTTCGTTTTTTGTGATTCGGTAAAAAATAGTCCTATTGGAAGTTTCTCATTTTTTGTTGAGTGGTACAAAAATTAGATTTTGTATTGAATTCAAACCTCCCATTTCTTCCACATTTCGATAATTCTACTAGGTTTATCGTAAAATATTGGTACTCAAACCTCAATTCTGATAACTTGACCTTGTTTTTATTATTCACTTAAAACCATTTCTAATTAATGAAAAAATTATTTGTTTTTGGATTCGTTATTTTTTCTAGCTACCTAATGACTTCTTGCATTAGTTTAGAAACTGAAGAACAGAAAGAACAAAAAGAAGAACGCCGTAAAGAAGATATACAAGATGAAATTGAAGAAGATTTAGCAGAAGCAAAAGACGATATTAGCGATGCCTTAGGTAATTTAGGAGACGCGTTTGAAGGACTTAAGAAAAAGCATAATATTGAAGGGAAAGAACCCATTAATTTCAGAGATTTAAAAAAGGCATTACCTAGAAATTTGGCAGGTGTTGATTTTGAAGAAAGCGAAGGGCAAACAACTGGTATTTTAGGATTTAAAATTTCTACCGTAGAAGCCACTTATCAAGAAGACGATGCTACTTTTGAGGTCACTATCGTAGATGTGGCAGGTGTTGGAAAATTGGTCAAAAGCATGGCTAAATGGACAGAATTTGAAGTAGATAAAGAAACTCGCAATGGTTATGAAAGAACAACTGAAATAGAAGGGCATCCTGCTCTAGAAAAATATGATAGTCAACGAGAAAAAGGAGAAACAAGTGTTTTAGTCAACGATAGATTTATTATTAGCATCAAAGGAAAAGGAGTGTCAGAAAGACAAATGCGGAATGCTGTGGATGATATTAATATCCGAAAATTGGCAAGATTGGATAATGAGTGATGAGTTATAAGTGATGAGTTATGAGTGGCTACCGATTCATAACTCATCATCTATAACTCATCACTCAAATAACCTGCCCAAATACATCAGTCTGATATTTTCCTTTTTGATGAAAGCGCAAAAGCGCATCTTCCACTTGTTCATTATAAATACATAAGATAAGTTTTCGCTTTTGGCGACCATCTACAGGAAATAATATTTTAATAGGAAAATGGGTATAGCCATTTTCTTCAAACAGTAAAATCTGTCGATTTCGAGTAGGCAAACGGAAACATTCTAGTTCAGCTGCATTTTTAGGAATAGGCACATCTTCATAGCCTTCTTCAGCCAAAAAGGCTTTAATCATATCATAACTATATTTCAAGTTCATTCCTGAAAAGACTGTTTTATATTCCCACCCGTCGCTTTCGCCACCGACATATTCTAATCCTTCAGGAGGAAATCCATCTCGTAATGCCATTTTTTTGTGATAAATAAGTCCGTAAAAAATATTACTACAAAAATGAGGAATATTTAATTAAAATTCAAACATTTTGTATATTTACCTTGAAAAAAACTACTTCATTGACTCCTCTTCGCCCCCTGTTAAGGAACGGTTCAAAAATAACTTTACATTTTAAAATTAAAACTCATTGATTGTCAGTAGTAGATCTAATTTTAATTGTCATTTTAATTTTAATTCATTTCTAAGAAGTATTTATCTTTACGCTAATGACTACACAGAAGAAGAATATATGGGATAAATCTATTAAAGTAGAACAGAGTAGCTATTATTGGCATAAAGCCCCTATACTCACCAAAGGCAATATATCTAAGAATAAGCAACCAATTATTGTTGAATTATTTTGTGGTTGTGGAGGCACTTCTACTGGTTTTGAAATGGCTGGCTTTAAAGTTGCTCTTGGTTGCGATATTTTAACACCTGCCATAACTACATTTAAACATAATCATCCAAATGCTGCTACTATTTTAGGCGATATAAAAAAGGTTACGCCTGCATTTATTCAACAAGCGCTCGGTACTCAACAAATTGATGTCTTAATTGGTGGAGTGCCTTGTCAAGGATTCTCCCTTAATAATCGGAAAAGAAATGCAACGGATGAACGGAATTTTATGTACCGTGAATTTTTAAGATTTGTAAAAATATTGAATCCCAAAGCCATTGTCTTAGAAAATGTGTCGGGCATGAAAAGTGTAGGAGATTTTGTACAAACTATTGAAACCAGCTTAAGTGAAGTCGGCGGTATGTCCGTAAAAAGCAAATTATTATATGCACCTGATTATGGCGTGCCGCAAAAAAGGTCTAGGTTATTTTTTATAGGGGTTAAAGGCAAAACATTCGATTTTGATTCCATCCTTAAAACGCATGGTCCAGACACTACGCAAAACTATGTAACCATCAAAGAAGCCATAGGAGATTTGCCAAGTCTGCAAAATGGTGAAGAAAAGAATCAATATGTACAAGCGCCTTTTTCTAATTACCAACAATTGATGCGACAACAAGTAGCTGATAATCAATTAACCAATCATAAAGCCCCCAAACATCCTCCATCTACTGTCGAAAGAATTAAAGCAACTGCACCAGGGCAGTCCATGTATCCTAGATTTAAACAACGCATCAGATTGGCTTGGGATATTTTAAGTCCTACTCAAGTTTCTGGCGGTATTCGCCCTCAATTCCAGTTAGGGCATCCACAAGATAATCGGGGCTTGTCCATTAGAGAACGATGTCGAATTCAAAGTTTTCCTGACCTTTTTGAGGTAAAAGGGGGAACGGTACAAGCAAGAGTTCAGACAGGGAATGCAGTGCCTCCCTTATTGGCTAAGGCTATTGGATTGGCGATTAAGAGGGATTTGTAGTCCTTTATCTAGTATATCGTAAGTCGGCTTTATCAAATTTCCTCTCCCCTTAATTTTTATTACTTTTGTGAAAATACAAAACCATTCTATGCGTAAAAAATTTAACCTAACAGGTTGGTGCAATTCCAAACGGCACTTTATGGCAGATATTTCTGGTAAAGTTGCCCAAGTTATGGAAATGGTTGAAGATGGAGATTATTTTATCATTAATCGACCACGGCAGTATGGCAAAACAACAATGCTCAAAACCATTGATAAGGTTTTAAGTAAAGCGCCAGAATGGTTGGTATTTAGTATTAGTTTTGAAGGGATTAGTAGTGAAGAATATTTATCAGAAGCTAGTTTTTGCAGAAGTTTTCTGCATTTACTATACAAACAAATGGTTCGAAGAGAAGAAACAATTTATGCTGAATTCATAAAAAAAGAGGCAGAAAAAGCTAAGACATTAACCAATCTTTCAGATTTTATAACTCTATTGGTCAATAAGATTGACAAGCGATTAATACTTTTAATTGATGAGGTCGATAAAAGTAGTAATAACCAATTATTCCTAGATTTTTTAGGTATTCTAAGAGAAAAATATTTAGAACGAGACTTTGAAACAGAACAAACTTTTCATTCCGTTATTTTATCAGGCGTACATGACATCAAAACGCTAAAATTAAAATTAGGGTCAGCAGAAGAAAGCAAATTAAACAGTCCTTGGAATATTGCGACTGTATTTAATGTGGCTATGGAATTACAAATTACTGAAATCATACCGATGTTAACAGATTTTGGAGCAGACCGAAAAATTCAAATAAATACATTGGAGGTAGCTCGTGAACTCTTCCATTTTACGGCAGGCTATCCTTTTCTTGTAAGCGCACTTTGTAAAATTATTGATGAAGAATTATTAGTTCAAGAAGCACAAAAAGAAGTAACCAAAAAAGAGGTTGCTACTGCTGCAAAAATGTTGATTCAGCGTAGTAATGTTAATTTTGATAGCCTTAAGAAAAATTTACTAAATAATGAAGGACTGTATAATTTGGTATTTGATGTGTTGATTAATAATGAATTGTATCCATATACTGTCCATGACCCACTCATAGAATTAGGATTGGTTTATGGTATTTTTAGAAAAAACAAACCAAATGATGCGGCTCTAAAAATCCATAATCGAATTTATAGTGAAGTCATTTATGAGTTGATGAGTTCGACGATGCTTAGAAAAATCAGGGCTGAAAAATATAATTCTCCACAAAGTTATCTGTTAGCTAATAATCAGCTTAACATGGAGAAAGTCATTTCAAAATTCCAAGCATTCCAACGAGAAGAATACACAAAGCGAGACCGTGATTTTTTGGAAAGACAAGGGCGACTCATTTTTTTGGCCTTCCTAAAACCTATTTTAAATGGTAAAGGTTTTTCTTTTAAAGAACCTCAAATCTCTGAAGAAAAACGATTGGATATAGCCATTACTTTTTATCAGCACAAATACGTCATTGAATTAAAAGTATGGCGAGGCAAAAAAGCGCATGCGACAGGATTGAATCAATTAGCAGATTACTTAGAGAAGCAAGGTTTAGCTACTGGTTACTTAATTATTTTTGACCAGCGAGTCAAAAAATCTTGGTATAAAGAATGGGTGACGGTTCATAATAAGCGCATTTTTGCCGTTTGGGTATAAATTTTCCTTGCCAATTTGTTTCGCCTAAAATACTCTATAAATATGAAATTTCAATATCTCTCCTTATTACTTCTTTGCTTATTAGCATGTAGTCAGAAAGAATCAAAAACAGTAACCGATGCTGAACCCAACCTCCAAACCATGATAGGTCAAATGATTATGGTAGGCACACGAGGGATGACGATGGATGAAATCAGTCCACAATTTCAGCAACAAATCAAGGAGGGAAAAATAGGAGGTATTGTGCTATTCGATTATGATGTGGTTAAAAAAGTAGCGCATCGAAATATTCAATCGCCCGAACAAGTCAAGGCATTAATAACAGGTTTACAAAAAAACGCCCCTACGTCACTTCTTATAGCAGTAGACCAAGAAGGCGGTCGAGTCAATCGCTTGAAAACAAAATATGGTTTTCCTGCTAGTGTCTCTGCGCAATATTTAGGCACTTTGGATAATGTGGATTCTACAATGTATTATGCTAATCGTACCGCTACACTTTGCCAAGCATTAGGTTTTAATGTCAATTTTGCGCCTGCGGTAGATGTCAATTATAATCCAGAAAGTCCTGCGATTGGCAAAATAGAAAGGAGTTTTTCTGCCGACCCAGCTATGGTTATCAAACATGCTGACCTACTCATTAAAGCGCAAGCTGCCAAGGGGATTTTATCCACCTTGAAGCATTTTCCTGGTCATGGAAGTGCCCAAGCAGATTCACATTATGGGGTAACAGATGTCACCAAATATTGGCAAGAAAGTGAATTAATTCCTTTTGAAAAATTAGGTAAGTCTAGTCAGAATGTAGCCATTATGACAGCCCATGTTGTCAATCAAAATTTGGATACGGATTATCCTGCAACACTTTCCAAGAAAATCATTACAGGTGTTTTGCGAGAAAGATTAGGCTTCCAAGGCTTAATTTTTTCTGATGATATGCAGATGAAAGCAGTCAATGCTCAATTCGGATTTGAGACCCTTTTAGAAAAATCTATTAATGCAGGAGTTGATGTTTTGGTTTTTGGCAATAATCTGGAATATGATGAATTAATTCCGACTAAGGCTATTGCCGCAATTACCAAAATGGTAGAAATGGGGGTTATTTCTAAGGAACGAATTCAGCAGTCTTATAATCGAGTAATGAAGGCAAAACGTCAAATAGGTTTGAAATAGCAGCTACAGCATTCATAAAAAAACCGAAAAATAGTCAAAGACCAAATTTCGGTAATAAAGTGCTTAATAAATAAACACTCCGTTTATTGAGAGAATCTAAGCGGCTTGTTTAAGTTACCTTACCCTGTTTATGGGTTTGGTAAAGAGAGTTTTTTAAAGAAGAAGTATTTTCTCCTTTTATATTAGGGAACAGGTAAAATATAACCTACCCATCTGACAGCTTTCTTTTGCCCT
>CAZXYA010000567.1:0-5978 GCA_964644655.1 uncultured Saprospiraceae bacterium
ATTATCAGTAGTGTTTTTAATTTTAATTGTCATTTTAATTTTAATTCATTCCTTTCCAAGTACGATGGGGCTGTATCAAAACATAAAATTCAAAATGAACCACAAAATTTATTTACCATTTAGTCATTTAAGACCATATAGTATTCTCTTAAATGAACTTAAATGTCTATATGGTAAAAGAAAATATGGTTGCATTTTCTGAAAGGTGGCTTTTGAGACAGTCTCCTATATTTTCGCAGTCTTTGACTGCAAGTAAGCATGTTGATTTTAGCAATTGGCGGTATTTTAAAAAGACAACTTTCGTTAAAAACGAAAAAAATAATATCGGTAAGGTAGGGATAGTCAAGGAATTTGAAAAGGGTAGAAAATAATTAAAAATGAAGAAAATAAATATTGGCGTTATTGGGCTTGGAAGAATAGGAAAAGTACACTTAGAAAGTTTAATGTATCGGCTACCAAAAGCGAAGGTGGTCGCAGCAGCAGATGTCAATAAAAAGACGCATGCTTTTGCAAAAGCAATCGGCGTTGAAACCGTATATACTGATTATAAAGAAATTATTAATCATCCTGATATTCAAGGAGTTATCATTTGTTCTCCAACTTTTACCCACTTGCCTTATATAGAAGAAGTGGCAAGGGCTGGTAAGCATATTTTTTGTGAAAAACCTTTAGAATTAACCATTGAAAAGATTAAAAAAATTGATGCGATTATTGAGCAAACGGGTGTAAAATTACAGGTTGGGTTTAATCGCCGATTTGATGCTAACTTTGCTAAAGTTAGAACAATGGTCCAAAAGGGGAAAATAGGCGACCCGCATATTTTGAAAATCTCTAGTCGAGACCCTGCACCACCGCCGATTGAGTACATAAAAGGCTCAGGCGGTATATTTTTAGATATGACGATTCACGATTTTGATATGGCTCGTTTTGTGGTGGATAGTGAAGTGACAGAAGTTTATGCCAAAGGGGCTGTTTTAGTGGATAAAGCCATCGGAGCAGCAGGAGATATTGATACGGCACTTATCACCTTAACTTTTGAAAATGGATGTATTGGGGTGATAGACAATAGTCGAAAATCAGTTTATGGCTATGACCAAAGACTAGAAATATTTGGTTCCAAAGGCATGTCTCAAATAGGAAACAACCATCATGATGCGCAACTGCTTTATGATAAAAAAGGAGGGCATTCCGCTTTGCCCTTAGACTTTTTTATGGATAGATATACCGAAGCTTATTTTAAAGAAATGCAAGTATTTATTGAGGCGATTGAAAAAGATAAAGCCATTCCCGTTGGTAGTAAAGATGCTTTAATGGCAACCGCTATTGCCATTGCCGCTAAAAAATCTATTATAGAAAATCGAGCTGTTCGAATAGCAGAGATTTTGTGAAAGAAATAAGAGGTCAGAAGTCAGACCGTCAATTTCATTGACTGTCAGAAGTCAGATAGCTGAGAAATAAATTTTTGATTATCAAATATTTATGATTTTAAAGTCTGACTTCTGACTTCTCAATAAAGGGTATATTAAAAAAACGTTATTTTAGAAACGAAAAACGATGATACAATTTTTAAGTTTTTTATTATTTACAGGATTTGTGGCGGCCTATGCTACTTGGAACTTGCGTAAAGACCGATTAGACACACAAGATGGCTATTTTCTAGGAGGTAGAAGTTTGACTGGGGTGGTTATTGCAGGGTCAATGCTATTGACCAATATTTCAACCGAACATTTGATTGGAATGAATGGGTCTTCCTATAAAAACGGTGCATTGGTTCTTACTTGGGAAGTGACTTCTTCCCTAGCTATTATTTTAACCGCCTTATATTTTGCGCCTCGCTATCTGAAAATGGGCTTGACAACCATTCCCGAATTTTTGGAGAGGCGATTTGATGGTGTGACCAGTACCCTTTTAGCTTTATTGCTGATTATTTCCTTCATTTCTACTTTGTTACCGATAGTTTTATATACAGGCGCTATTAATATTGAAAGTATTTTTGAAATATCTACGCTATTGGATGTCAGTAAAACCCAAGGTTTATGGATAACGGTCTTGGTTGTCGGAACGATTGGGGCGATTTATGCTATTTTTGGCGGCTTAAAAATGGTAGCCTATACCGACACCATTAATGGATACGGTTTATTATTGGCTGGTTTAGTGATTCCTTTTTTAGCCTTGTGGGATATTGGAGATGGCAATATTATAGCAGGATTGACCAAGGTTTATGAAAATGCACCGACCAAATTTGATGTCATTAGCGATGAGGTATCTGTTGGGCCAGGGTCAAGAGATTCAATCCTCCCTTTTGAAGTTTTATTTACGGGGCTGATTATCAATCAACTCTATTTTTGGTGTATGAATCAGACGATGATGCAGCGAGTTTTTGGGGCGATTAATTTAAAAGAAGCACAAAAAGGATTGCTTTATACGGGCGTATTAAAATTGCTCATTCCTTTAGTGATAGTTTTACCGGGCATCATTGGCTATTATTATTTTGGAGACAGTCTCTATAACGAGCAAGATACCGTCTATCCTTTATTGGTTAAAAAAGTATTGCCACTTTGGATGACTGGTTTTTTTGTAGCGGTAGTGATGGGTGCTGTTTTGAGTACTTTTAATAGCGCCTTAAATAGTGCTGCTACCATCTTTAGTTTAGACCTTTATCAGAAATATTTTAATAAAGATGCACCAGAAAATAAACTGGTATTAATTGGTAAAATAACCTCCGCTATTTTAGCTGTTTTTGCGATAGGTATTGCGCCTTTAGTTGCCAATGCGCCTGCTGGATTATATCAATTACTACAGCAATTAAATGGTATCTTTTTTATACCGATGGGTTCAGTCATTATAGCAGGGTTCTTTTTCAAAAAAATCTCTGCAACTGGTGCAAAAGCAGGCTTGTTTTTTGGTTTAGCTTTTTACATCGTGATGTATTTTATCTTAGAAGTAGACTTACACTTTGTACATATTTGGGGTATCGAATTTGTGTTGAATATTATCGTTATGTTCCTAGTGTCGATGGCATTTCCACGCACCAATACTTTTGTGATGAAAGATGTTGGAGCAGTTGATTTAACCCCTTGGAAATATGCCAAACATCTAAGTTTAATCATTGCCGTTGCCATTATCAGTATTTATATTTTTCTTGGAAAAAATGGTTGATTCCCCCTTTATTATAAAAAATAGATTTCAAAAATGAAAAAAGTAAAAATAGGCATAGTTGGCTTGGGCAGACTGGGTAAAAAATACGCCGAAAATATTGCTTTTAATATCAGGAATGCAGAATTGACGGCTGCTTGTAGTGTGGTGCCAGCAGAACTGGATTGGGTGAAAGAAAAAATGGGGATCAGTAACGTATATTCAGACTATGATGAAATGTTAAAGCATAAAGGGTTAGATGCTGTGTTCATTGTCAGTTCCACCAATATGCACGCCGAACATTTACTAAAAGCTTTGGATGCTGGCTTGCATGTTTTTAGTGAAAAACCATTGGCGGTAAGTGTAGAAGATTGTTTGAAAGTGGAGGCTGCTTTGCCTAATTATCCGAACCAAACGGCCGTTGTTGGATTTGTTCGTCGTTTTGACCCTAGCTATCGTTATGCAAAAGACAAAGTGGATGCAGGGGCTATTGGCAAGCCATTTTTAGTGCGTTCTCAAACCATTGATAAGGATTCTTTAGCAAGTTTTATGATGGAATATGTTGGCAATAGTGGAGGCATTTTCCATGATTTTAATGTCCACGATGTTGATTTAGCACGTTGGTTTTTAGGGTCAAATGTTAAATCGGTTTGGGCAATCGGAGGCGCTTATAAATACCCTGGTTTTGGAGAAGTTGGAGATGCAGATAATGTCATGTCTACTTGCCAAATGGAAAATGGCACCATGGCAGTCATCAATGCGAGTCGAACGGCTATGCACGGACATGATACCTACACAGAAGTAGTGGGAACAGAAGGGTCTTTAAGAATTGGTCGTCCCGCAGGAAAAAATAGAGTAGAAATTTACGATAAGGATGGTATTAGAAAAGAATGTTTAGAAACTTTTTGGGACAGATTTGAGGAAGCATTTTTGCTGATGGCAAAAGATTTTGTAGACTGTTTATTAGAAGGACGTAAACCAGAATTAGTCATCAATGATGCAACGGAAGCTACCCGGGCTACAGAGGCATTTACGACTTCTTTTAATGAACATACTTTAGAAACAATTGTCCGATAAGTTTAACTTAAATATGTCCAAGCACTTAATTCTACTTTGGCACTTTAAAAATAAAATCTATTTGTTTGCTGTTCGGCCGCTTCGCAGCCTGACAAACCTTAATGCATAAAGTACCATAGTAGCATTAAGGACAAAAAAATAAATTAGTCATTTTAGAAATGATTAATGAGTAATTTTATCGCGTTCCTTAGACCTATAGCTGTACTATTAATAGAGCGCTAAAAAAAGCAGCAGACCAGAACTTTCGTCCCAAGGTCTGCCACTGAATAGCTAGCTTACTCTTGTAGTGAAGAGATTTATAACTCCTCACTTATAACTCCTCATTAATTTTTTACCGACATATCCAAGTTCAAATCCATTGCTGCTTTGGCGCCCATGATTTGCATGAAATCTAAGCCTGCATTACCGCCACCTTTGCCATTGGCTGGAGCTGTTTGGAATTTGGGTACTAAATCTCCTTTATAATTCATAAAGGCATTTGCCCACATGTTTTGTACCTCTTTATAAGCGGCTAATTTCTTTTCTAAAGCACCATCTGCCGCCATCACTTTTTGCTTAGAATAAGCTTCTGCATCTGCTAAAGCTTTTATTTTCTGAGCTTCTAATCTTGCGCCATCCAAAGCGATTAACTGCTTTTCTTTGTCTTTCTGAGCCAATTTAACTTGAGTTTCCGCTTGTACAACTGATTGCGTTTGTCGCTGTTTTTCCTCATATTCAATTTCTACTAATCGCTTACGACCTTCCGCTTCTGCGGTCATCGCTTCTTGTTGAGCGGTGACTAAGTTTTGCTTAGAAACAGCTTCTCTGGTACTGGCTTCAATCTTCTTTTTCAATTTTTCGTCAACTTGTGATTCGTAGTCTACGTTTTCGATGGTCGCACTAGCGATGTTGATACCAAATTGCTTTAAATCAGAATCTTTTCGTACTTTGGCTCCATTGGCGTCTATCCGAATATTACTTGTATAAATTCGTTTAACCTCATTGGTAAAAGTGTCTTTGGTCACTATTTCTTCTACATCTAACAAATACAAACCATCTTCTAATTGGTCTTGAAAAAATTGCGATAATTGCGCTCGTCCACCAGAATAGTGCTGCTCAGAATCCATCAATTGGGCGGAGTTTTTTAAACACTCAATGGTATAAGGTGCTAACCCTTTTAAGGCTAGATATTCCTTATTGACATATTCAGAATGTAACGTCAACATTTCTGATTCTATATGGGGTAAGCGAAATCGAACAACTGTCTGAGCAGAGGCTTCTGTTGCATCATTAAATCGAATGGGAATTAACCCACCTTCTACTGTTGATCCATTTTTAGTGCCACGGTGACTAATTGTTATTACGTTAGGATAAGTCGTTATTTTTGATCCTGGAATTTTAAAATAAACCCCATTGGTAAAAACGACACTCTTATCTCCTGTCGGTGCTTCAACTACTTCTCTGTATCCTAAATCATTATATCCGAATGGATTAATCATTAACATAACGAGTAAGGCTATAATAAAACCGGTACTATAAAGTAGCAGTTTTCCATTCATTTTTCGGCTCGCTTTTTCTTTAAACTTTGTCATATTTATTGGTTTTTGCGAAATAATTATAGGCTTACAATGCGTAGAGTACGGTAGTAAACAATAGAATTATTTCTTATGAATTGATAAAAATTATTTTCAAAAAAGGTGCAACACAATACCTAATTTCATAGGTATTGCGATAGCACAGGCATGGATTATCTATGCGATAATCATCGTAGAATTCACCCGACTTTT
>CAZXYA010000568.1:0-5976 GCA_964644655.1 uncultured Saprospiraceae bacterium
TGAAAATTTAGCAAATCCTACCATTTGCGGTCAACCTGAGTTGTCCGTTGTCAGTTATCCGTTAATCGAATAGATAACTGGCAACGGAGGACTGTTTTCCAATCCTTCCTTATGCAAACAATAAAACCCATAATATTTTTTTTAGTATGGTTGGGATTTAGTGGTTTACGCCCGACAATCTCTGCTCAGGTTGAAGAAGAATTCATTCCTGCTTATCCTATTCGTGTCGATCATAAATGGGGCTATATTAACATCTATGATTCCGGAGAATTTCGAATTCATAGAAAACCCAAATATGATTTCATTGGAGATATCAATTTGCCTTGGAATACTACCTTAGCTAAATCTATTGCCTCTCCTTTTAAGATTTATGCTTTAGAAGATAAAGTGGGAGTGATGAATGACTTCCTAGAAGAAATTCTACCTAATAAATATCAACGAATTAGGGCAGTATCCCCTAACTATTTTGCAGTAGAAATAGACTCCCTTTTCCAACTAATCAATTTACAAGAACGAATATTATTAGGTCAACAAAGGTATCATAATATCTGCCTAGCGAATAAAGGAAAAACCGCCAAATCAGATTTATTTTTTGTCAAGCAAGAAGGGCTTTGGGGAGTCGCTCAACAGACAGGTGAGGTCATCATTCCTCCTCAATATCCAGTCATTGCCACAACAGATTTACCAGGATTCTTTAAAGTAAAAAAAGGCATTAGAGATACAACTTGGCAACTAATAGATTTGCTGGGAAAATCTCTTTTATCAACTGATTTTAAGGACGTAAAAATTTTCAGCAAGCAATTAATAGCGGTAAAAGTTGGTCAAGCTTGGTTTCTTCAACATAGTCCAACTGGCGCCGCCAATACGTTTGTCCCAGACACTCAACCTTTTAAGTCCATTGAAAAAATCAATCCAACCTTAGTTCAATTCCAAGCTGGCGATAAAGCGGAGCTAACTTTAAGAGATGCGATGAGTAATGAAATATTACAAACGCATGCGCTCAGAAAAAAAGAAGCCATTTGTCGGAAAGAATTCGACCGCTATCCCGATAGTGATTTTTTCCCTTGGTATTTCCCCTTAGATGATAAATATAGTATTGAAAACATGGCTTGTGGTAGTGGTTTTGATGATAATTCAAGTCACCTGATTAATAATGAAGGAAAACGAGTTTCTCCGCCTTTTGAACATATTATTCCATCTGGCAAACCCTATATTTATCGAGTACAACGCCAAGGAAAATGGGGACTTTTTGCCCCTGCTATTAGTGACACACCTATACTCAGTTGTTCCTATCAAGCAATTGAAGCCTTTCAAGGAAATATAGCCATTTGTCGAGGCCTTACGAAGTTTGGTGCTTTTTCAGAAAATAGAGGCATCATAGATACCTTGCCTTCCTTTTATAATAGCATGGAGTTAATAGATGCCTCTACTGTAGAAGTACAATTGGGAGATCAAGATTTTTTTCGATTTCAGCTAAATAAAAATGGTCAATTCGCCAAAATGGCTTATTATGATAAAGGTATCAGTTACCAAAAAAATTCTTTAAAAATGCAGGAGGCGACACCTGTTTTTTCCAAGCAAACTAAACCTGCTATTATTCTTAGAAGAGAAAGACTAATTATCCGAAAGGATAGTATCTTTAATTTGGTAGAAACTAGAGAAAATCCATCAGAGGATTTTAGCAACAAAGTCTTATATTTCAAGCATGCGCTTCCAGCAGCTTTAAAAGGAGCAAAAATCAATAAAATCATCAATGATTCTTTACTTGCTTATTTCCCCAAAGTACCCCTTATTCAAAATAAATTTACGGCACTAGTCCTAGGCGCCCGTGCGGTTCAACCCATACAGATTGCCAATGTCAAACAAGCTAAAACCTTAATCAAACAACCTATAATTGGCTTCAGGCCTTTCCAAAAAAAGCAAAAACATACCGCTTTTATTCATCCTAATGGAAAAATGGGCTTAATAGATCGAGCAGGAAATAAAATGGAAAAAGACGGACAACCTCTACAATTTGTTTACATCGGTCCTTTCATTAACAATTTAGCCCGTGTTTGTTTAAATGGACATTGGGGAACAGACAAAAAAAACAAAAAATTACCTGTTTCTTTCAAATTGACCAAACAGCATAAACTAATCAAAACATTTCGGGTCAAACCCTATAGAAATAATCTTAAAAGTATCGGAGAACTCTATTTATTACCTCCGCCTAATGAACCCTTAAAATGGGGATATATTAATCAAAAAGGAACATTGGTTATCACCTTAACTACAGACTATGCGGCTGATTTTAATCAAACAGATAGCACCGCTTTTATTTATGATAAAACAAAACATGCTAAAAGAGATTATTTAACCCATCATGTAGGCGTAATTGACCACAAAGGGACCGTCATCATTCCCAAGGAATATGTAAATATAGACAGAACCCCTAGTCATTTCATCGTTAGCCAAGAAAACACCCCTGTTTTTTACTATACCAATAAGGGGCAACAAATCTTTGTCAATAAATATCGCCCACTCCCCTTCTCAGAAGGTATGGCGCAGTTCAAAGGAACAGATGGAACATGGGGTTACGTCAACCGAGCAGGCGAACAAATTCCGCCTCAATATCGCAAAACTCGACCTTTCTCCGATGGAACAGCAATGGTCGTTGATAGTAGTGGATTTTGTGGATTTATTGACCAAAAAGGACAATTATTATTTCAAACAAAATTACCTGCAAAATATCATAAATTAGTAGGCGATTTTCATGAAGGTCGCTGTTGGTTTATGGATTTAGCTGTTAGAAAATGGGGCTGTTACGATAAAATGGGCACAATCATTATACCACCAAAATACCTCTATAAACCGAATACAAATAAAAAAGGCATATCGACTAAAATCCCCCATACTTTTAATAAGTATCCCATGGATTTTTCTCAGGGCATAGCCGTCGTCAAAACAGCCGACCATCCTAAAAAAGCAGTATTAATTGATAAAAATGGAGCCCCTATCCCCTTAGCTATAACTTGTCAATCCATTGGTTCTTTTAACCAATATGGTTTAGCTATTTTTATAGACACTAAAAACAAACAGGGCTTAATCAACAAAACAGGAAAAATAATTACAAAACAAACATTCCTTGCGATAGCCCCTTTTCAAAATGGCTTTGCTCCTTTTCAAAATGAAACCAATCAATGGGGGCTTTTGGATACAAAAGGACAAATAGTTGTCGCGCCAAAGTACCTTAAAATAGCTTATGTAGCAGAAGGTCTAGCGGCTATTCAAATCACTACCGGAGAATGGCGATTTTTAAATATTGAAACACAAGTAGTATTACCCGATAGTTTCAAAAAAGTACAAGCCTTTAGTAAAGGTTTTACGATGGTCACCACCTTGGAAGGAATACAAAAAATCATAGATAAAACGGGCAACGAATTATTGTTTGAACGAGGAGTTATTCAATCCTATACCAATACTATTTTTGAACTTCGAAAGCAGAAAGATAAACTGCCTGGCTATTATGTTGATGAATCTGGCAATAATTTATTTAGTCGAAATTTTGGCATGACTACTCCTTTCTACAAAGGAGTTGCCAAAATAAAATTAGGAAAACGCAAAGGATATGGTGCCATCAATGAAAAAGGAATTTTAATTGTCCCTGCGAAATATGCCAATATTCACATTCATCCCGATGGTAATATCGGCTGCAACCCTCAACAATTCATTGGTCTCATTGACAAAAAAGGCCAAACCATTATCCCCACTCAATACGACCGCATCCTCAAATTTAATGACCAAGGACTCTATCGAGTAGAACGAGGAGAAAAAATCGGCTACTTAAAGTCTTTTGAAGGAAAACGTACTTGGGTATGGGAATTGCAACAATAAAAAATACACTCGTATTTCACTCAAAAAAGATACCGCTAAATTTTGATTTTTTGATAAATATTATCGTACATTCGCAGCAACCTTTTTATGGGGCCTTAGCTCAGTTGGCTAGAGCGTTTGACTGGCAGGCATAAACTCTTGCATTTTTTCTCCATATATACATGATAGTGAACGAGTTATAAATATTAATTTTTCTATTTATCTCGTAAATGTTTGCCATTATGTCCACAATGTTTGCCACCAGACTAGACACTTCTACACTATTATCCAAAGACAAGCATCCTGTCGTTTTACAAGTCACCTTTGATAGAAAAGTCAGAAGGAAACGCTTGGGTATTTCCTGTACCCGTGACCAATGGGATTTTGATACCCATGAAATTAAAAAAGGTGTTCATGGAAGGCGAGAAGACAATAAAAAAATTGAAGAATGCGAAGAAAGGGCTGCGGAGATTTATAGAAAGAACTTCAAGAATAGACCGTTCAACTACAAAAAATTTTCCCAATTATTTAATGGCAAACCCCAAGAAGAAATTGGCGTTATTGAGTTTGCAGAAAAATTAAGCAAAGAATTACTCACCTTAAAAAGAGGGGCATCAAGCCATGATTATAAAAATATAGCTTCGGCAATTCGCAAAGTATCGCCTAATGATATTGCTTTTTCTGATATTACAGAGGAATGGTTAGAGAATTTTGAGCATTACTTCACTTCAAGGGGGTGTAAATGCTTTAGCTATATGAAAATTTTGAGGTCGCTCTATAATAAGGCAGTAAAGAAAAGATTGGTCGATTTTAAATTAAACCCCTTCCTCTCTCCTTTTAATCCTTATGGCTATTCCTTTGGTAAATTAAGAAAAAGAAAGTCTGAAAAAACCAATGACCTAAGAATAAAAGACCTTCCCTTGGAATACATGAAACAGATTCTAGCATACACACCTGTTAGCGACCTTGAACAAAAATATTTGGATGTATGGCTATTTTCCTATTATACTTTTGGGGTTAATTTAATAGATATTGCGCTGATGCAACGCCATCACATAAGAGAAGGTAGATGGTATTATGAGAGGTCAAAAACGGGTGTTGGATTAAAAAAAGGAAAACCCCTACTAAAAGAAGCTCTTGAAATTATAAAAAGACGAGACACAGGAGGAAAATATATTTTTGATATTCTCAATGGCTATGACCAAGATGAAAAAGCAAAAGAAAAAAGGTTAGGAATTTATAGAGGTCGTATTAGAAAAGCCGCTATCAGAATATCTAAAAGATTAGGCTTTAATGGCTATTTCACCTATTATAGTGCAAGACATACCTCTGCTACGATTGCCCTTAATAAAAATGCGGATAAAAACACGGTTAGTCACCTTTTAGACCATGAGAACTTTACGACTATTAATAATTATGCAGGTCGTGCGGATGATGAGAAGATTATTGCGGCTATGAATTTGTTGAGATTGTAATAGCTTTGAAAACTAAACATTATTATAAATGAAGTGTGCCTTTTTATTAAAACTAAAAACTAGTATTATTCTCTGTTGAAAATTGGGACATATTTATCAATATCTGTTGGTACATCATTGAGCTTAGCCCATTCTAAAAAATCTCCTATATTGCATAAAGTAAAGTTATTACCTGTTGCTGCACTAATAAAATCTAGCCTATCTTGAATGATAGTTAAATTATTAAGGTACATGAATCTATTACTAGTTTTCCAATCCTCTACTATCTTGCTTTTTACACTATCTGGAGCTACGCTTACACCATAATACATAGAAGATTGACCAAAAAATTCCGAACAAATAGTATCTAATTGATTATAAGCTTTTTCTCTATTATTTTTATTGGAATCGTTAGTAGCTATATCTATTAGAATTTTCATGCCCTCAACTTTTCCTTCTCTCATTAAATCAGAACCACGTATTATTTTTCCAAATACATCTAGGTTTTTATTAAATCCTAACATTTTGTTATCAATTATTTTTTCAACTTTCTCCTCTGCAAGTGCTTTTGCTTTTTCTTCTACTAATTTGTCTATTTTATCCGATTTAAAAATCTCGCTCATCCCCAAATTAGGGTGAGCCATAATAATCGAGATAAAAATCAGGAATA
>CAZXYA010000569.1:0-5975 GCA_964644655.1 uncultured Saprospiraceae bacterium
CCGATACTCGGAACAAGTTGTGTCCTAAAAAATGTCCACTAGTAAGGCGCTGTCTGTAGAAAATAGGTTCAAATTTCCTATTAGCGCCTTTAGGTGCGGCACTATGGGGTCGCACCTAAAGGCACTAAAGAACTATAAATCAGCTATTTACTACAGACAGGGACAGCCCGAAAGGGCTTTTTACTTATCCAAAACTCACGTTTTACTAGCATGTGGCAATTATATAGACATATGCTAAGATAAATCTCAAAGACTTGGTAAATTATGAAGTTAAATTTGTGGTCTGCTTCTAAAATAGCTTAACCAATCCAACTTTCCTACAAATTATTATCTTTGCCGAACTTCAAAAATTAATCATGCTAAATTCGACTCTTTAAAATAAATTGGGTTGAGATAAAACAGATAAAATGTCCAACGAAAAAGTAATTTTCTCTATGGAGCGGGTCACTAAAACCTATCCACCTAAAAAACAAGTCTTAAAAAATATCTGGTTATCCTTTTTTTATGGGGCAAAGATTGGGGTATTAGGATTAAATGGTTCTGGTAAATCCTCGTTATTAAAAATTATTGCAGGAATTGACACTAATTTTGAAGGGCATGTGGTGTTTGATAAGGAATATAAAATAGGTTATTTAGAACAAGAACCTACTTTGGATGAAAGTAAAACAGTACGAGAAGTAGTGGAAGAAGGTGTACAAGAAGTAGTGGATACTCTAAAAGCCTATGAGGAATTAAATGCCAAATTTGCGGAACCGATGAGCGATGACGAAATGAATGCGCTCATTGAAAAGCAAGGGGAGTTAACCGATAAATTAGATCATCTGAATGCTTGGGAATTAGATAACCGCTTGAATACCGCAATGGACGCTTTGCGTTGTCCACCCGATGATAAATCAGTTGCTGTTTTATCAGGAGGAGAGCGTCGTAGAGTCGCTTTATGTCGTTTATTATTAAGCAATCCAGATATTTTATTATTGGATGAACCGACTAACCACTTGGATGCAGAAAGTGTGCATTGGTTAGAGCAATATTTGCAAAATTTCCCAGGTACTGTCATTGCAGTCACACACGACCGGTACTTCTTAGATAATGTTGCAGGCTGGATTTTAGAGTTGGATAGAGGAGAAGGTATTCCATGGAAAGGCAATTATTCTTCTTGGTTGGAACAAAAAGCCAAACGCTTAGAACAGGAAGAAAAATCGGAAAGCAAACGTAGAAAGACCTTGGAACGAGAATTAGAATGGGTAAAAATGGCGCCTAAAGGTCGTCGAGCAAAAGGCAAGGCAAGATTGAATGCTTACGATAAATTAGCCAATGAAGATGTAAAAGACAAGGAAAAGAAACTAGAATTATTCATCCCACCAGGGGAGCGTTTAGGAGATGTAGTCGTTGAAGTAGAAGGTATTAGCAAAGCATACGGGGATAAATTACTCTATGAAGATTTAAGCTTTTCTATCCCACGAAACGGTATTGTTGGGGTAGTTGGGGCAAATGGTGTTGGTAAGAGTACTTTATTCAAAATTATCATGGGTTTAGAACAACCTGATAAAGGAAAAGTAACCATAGGACCAACTGTAGATGTGTCTTATGTAGATCAAAGTCATAAAGATTTATTACCCGAAAAAACAATTTATGAAGTGGTTTCTGGTGGAAATGACATCATTAAAGTAGGCAACTCCGAAGTAAATGCCAGAGCTTATCTCAGCAAATTTAATTTTGGTGGAAGTGATCAACAGAAAAAATTAGGGGTCTTATCAGGCGGAGAACGCAATCGAGTACACTTAGCAATGACTCTAAAAAATGGAGGCAATTTGATTCTATTAGATGAGCCGACCAATGATATTGATGTGAATACCTTAAGAGCTTTAGAAGAAGCAATTGATAATTTTGCGGGTTGTGCGGTTATCATTTCTCACGATCGTTGGTTCATTGATCGTTTAGCAACTCATGTCCTAGCGTTTGAAAATAATAGTGAAGTCGTCTTCTTTGAAGGCAATTATTCTGATTATGAAAAGAATCGAAAGGAACGATTGGGAGATGTGGCGCCTAAGCGACCTCGGTTTAAGAATGTGATAAATTAACAGTAGGCAGTAAGCAGTTTTCAGTAGGCAGTTAGTTATTCCCTACTGAAAACGCTCATTTTTTACACTAAAACTGTTTACTGCCTACTGTAATACTGCCTACCGGCTCCTTGGTATAGACAAAATCTCTTCCATTCGCCCATCCAAAAAATAAAACCCATCCTTGCCATAAACGCCATCTTCTTCTAGCATAATGCGGACAATTTTTCCCCATGCTGGAATTTCTGTGGCAGCAAATAGTTCGATAGAGTAGGCGGTGTTGGGGAATAATTCATAATCGCCATTTCCTTTGACCCCTTGTTGTTGATCCCACATACCGATAGTTGGTCCAGCAGCATGCCCATGCAAACCAATTGGGTGGGTGTAAATAGAGCCATTTATGCCTTCAGATTTTGCTTGTGCCAAAGCTGCTAACAACATTTGATTCCCCGTTTTTCCAGCCGTAAACTGACTGGTGAGGATATCCTGTAAGCGATTGCCATTTTTTAAAGCAGCTTGTAAATAAGCTGGGACTTCCGTTTCATTGGCTTTTAATACATAAAAATGCTGTTGCTGATCGGTATTTAAACGAAGGTAGGTAATTCCAAAATCGACATGTAATAAATCCCCTTGCCGAATAACTTCCTGGTCTGGTCGGCGAGAAAAAGAGCGCAAAAATTCTTGGTTGCCTTCCGCTGCTCGTTGTACCGAAACAGAAGGATGAAACCAAGTTTTTAAACCATAATCAATCACCAATTGGCGCAATCGCCATTCTACATCCGTTGTAGTAGTTACTCCAGGATGAATATTTTTTTCAGACAAGCCTTCCTGCAAAATTTTATGCCCCAAATGGCAAATCATTGGGTAAATTTGTAATTCTTTTTCCGAACGAGTTTCTAACCAAGCAATGGCTAATCTTTCGGCAGATACTACTTTATTGTCAAAACCTTTCGGCAATTTTGCTATAAACTGTTTATATTCAGTATTCACCAAGCCATCTGCCAAAGCAAAATAATCGGAGGTATTAATCCCTATTTTTGCTGGATTTCTTTCTTTAATGACCTCCATCAAGGCTTCCCATTGATCGGGAAAAACATTTAAATCCCAAGCCCCTTTTAATAATTTGCCAACATCATATCGAGCTATAGCAATTTTTTCCAAGGGTGTATCTCCACCTTTATCATAAAAAACCATAATGGTTCTTCTTCTCGCAGATAACCAAGTACTAGGCAACATGGTTTTCATCACAGGGTCTTCGTTATATTCTCTTGAAATAATAACCCACATATCTATGCCCTCTCTGCGCATTAGTGTAGGCAAGAGATTGTCGAGTCTATCTGCTAAAATTTCATCTACTACTTCGGCTCTTTCTTGTTTGGATAGAATAAGGGTGTGTTGGGCGTTAGTAGTTATAGAAAAGGAAATAAAGAAAATTAAGGCTATTAATCTGAGCATGGTTGAATTAGTTAGGTTTGACAAGTTTTATTAAAAAAGATGGTCAAAACTAATTCATTGCTTCTTAAAAAAGAAACTAAGTGACAAGGAATACAAAGATTTTTACAGACATAAGTAATGCGGATTGATTAATCGGGTAAATTTTAGATAGCTATAAAATATCCGATTAATTGATTTGCATTACTTAGCATAAATTAATGGTGACTGTTCAGCAGAATAGAGAGCAGAGACCATTTCATTGAGAGAAGAGAGAAAAACCAAGAATTACTAACAAATTTTTCGGTTTCTGACCGATAAGTTAAAGGGTATACCGATATTTATCTCTTTTCTCTAATCTCTGCTCTCGATTCTGAATAGTCACCATTAATGCTTATAAAATAAATCCCCGTCCAATTCCATCATTACTTCCCCATTCTCTTCAAAAGGAGGTTCATCAATATCAAATTTATGTTTGCCATTTTCCGCTTTAAAAATAATTTTATCATTATCGATAAATACATTGCCTGTTAATTCCTCCCTATTTCTACGCTGACAAAAGCCATAGCCATTGGCCGCTATTTCAATAAAATAATCAGAAGAACTCCACTCCCCAAGATAAATTAAATCTGCTTCATCTAGGGGTTGTTGTTTGCCACAATTGGAAAGTAAGAAAAGACTAAAAACTAAAAAGCATAAATATTTTTTCATAATTTGATTTTTCTTCAAAGCTAATCGACTACTGGTTGTTTGTCAATTTTAGGATAGTTAAACCAAATTCTGAAAGTTGTTAAATAAGCGTCATTTTTTAACAAATTATTTTTAATAGACCGAATTTGTGTTAAAACCTGCACGATTATCCATTTTTTATTGTTTACTTATTCGTATTTTTGCAAACCTTTTCAATTTCAAGTCCCTAAATTTTGAAAATTGAAAATTATAAATTGAAAATTGAAAATTAGAAACGATGTTTCCAAAGTACGATGTGATAGTAGTAGGCGCAGGTCATGCGGGTTGTGAAGCAGCCGTTGCTGCCGCCAATATGGGATCGAAAGTAATGCTGGCAACGATGAATATGCAGACGATTGCCCAGATGTCTTGTAATCCAGCAATGGGGGGCGTGGCAAAGGGGCAAATAGTGAGAGAAATAGATGCAATGGGGGGGTATTCTGGTATTGTGACTGACCATACCATGATGCAGTTTCGGATGTTGAACCTGTCTAAAGGACCAGCTATGTGGAGTCCTAGAGCGCAAAGTGATCGTCGATTATTTGCTAGAAAATGGCGAATTATGTTGGAAAGCCATCCGAATGTGGATTTTTGGCAGGAGATGGTGACAGGTATTGTAGTGAAAGATGGTCGAGCAGTAGGCGTTCGAACAGGTATGGGCATAGAAATAACTAGTGAATCGGTTGTTTTGACCAATGGTACTTTTTTAAATGGTTTGATTCATATTGGAGCCAAACAATTTGGTGGAGGTAGAGCAGGGGAGCGTGCGTCAACTGGAATCACAGCGCAATTAGTAGAGTTGGGTTTTGAAGCTGGTCGGATGAAAACAGGAACGCCACCTAGAGTAGATGGTCGTTCTTTAGATTGGGACGCGATGGAGCTACAACCAGGAGATGAAAATCCAGCTAAATTTTCTTATACAGATACGCCCAAACTAGAAAAACAGCATCCTTGCCATATAACCTATACGAGTAAGGAAGTACATGATATTTTAAAAACAGGATTTGATCGTTCGCCCTTATTTAATGGGGCGATTCGAGGAACAGGACCCCGTTATTGTCCATCTATAGAAGATAAGATTGACCGTTTTTCTCAAAGAGATAGGCATCAATTATTTGTAGAGCCAGAAGGTTGGGATACTTGTGAAATTTATGTCAATGGCTTTTCTTCGTCCCTGCCAGAGGAAGTGCAGTATAAGGCGATGCGGAAGATTAGAGGATTTGAAAATGCGAAAATGTTCCGCCCTGGTTATGCGATAGAATACGATTATTTCCCGCCTACTCAGCTGCGGGCCTCTTTGGAGACTCGCTTGGTGAAAAATCTATTTTTTGCAGGTCAAATTAACGGAACGACAGGCTATGAAGAGGCGGCTAGTCAGGGCATGATAGCAGGAATTAATGCCCATTTGACGATTAATGAAGAAGAGTCCTTTATTATGAAAAGGTCAGAAGGATATATTGGTGTGTTGATTGATGATTTAATCACTAAAGGGACAGAGGAACCTTATAGAATGTTTACTTCCCGAGCAGAATATCGTATTTTACTCAGACAAGATAATTCTGATATTCGCTTAACACCCTTAGCCAAAAAGATGGGCATTAGAGGAAGTGCTGAGCGAATGGACAAAGTAGTCGCTAAAAAGACAGCAACGAAAGCGATAGATAAGTTTTTCCGAAAAACAAGCATTTCACCCGATTTAGTGAATGGCTATTTACAAGAAAAAGGCTCTGCTCCGTTGAAGCAAAGCATGAAACT
>CAZXYA010000570.1:0-5971 GCA_964644655.1 uncultured Saprospiraceae bacterium
ATAGAATTATTGGTAATAAACAAGCCCCTCCAGTGCACATTACCAACCTAAGAACGGTCAGCCAACAAGGAGAAACTATTTATAATGGCATCTATAAAAAAGACTTAGTCCTTAATCATAATGATTATCAGTTATCCATCAATTTTGCTGCCTTAAATTATAATCGCGGAGAAAAGAATGAATATATTTATAAGTTGGAAGGCTTTGAAGATAAATGGCAAAGTTCCAAATTTGGTAATCCTGTAGTTTACACTAATTTAGCCCCTAAAACTTATACTTTTAGGGTAAAAGCAGCTAATAATGATGGGGTTTGGAACGAAACGGGCACTTCCATAAAAATCATAAAAAAACCTGCTTTTTGGCAAACTTGGTGGTTTTATTTACTTTGCGCCCTAAGTTTAGGTGCATTAATCGGTCTAGGTATAAAATTATACACCCAAAATATAAGAAGTCGAAACTTAACGCTACAATCCTATAATAGTAAATTGAATAAAGAAATTGAAAACAGAAATCGCATTGAAAAAGCCTTAGCTAATCGGGAACGGTTTCTGCGTTTAATCATGGACAGCGTGCCGCAATATATCTTTTGGGTAGATACTAAATTTCGATTTCAAGGAGCTAACAAAAATCTACTTAAACTATTAAATTTACCCTCCGAAAAAGAAGTATTAAATAAAAGAGCCATTGAATTAAATCTTCCTAAAGCTCATATTGATGCCCAAGAAAAACTAATGGAAGAAGTCTTAACCACTAAAAAACCCATCTTTAATTATATTTATGAAACACCTGATCTACCCAATTTTCCAAAATTGTGGTTAGAACATAATTTTATGCCTTTAAAAAATGAAACTGGCAAAATAATGGGGGTACTCATTTCGGCAACGAATATTTCCAAGCGAATCGAAAGTGAGCATCTGGCTCAAGCGCATACTAAACAGTTACAAGAATTCAATAAAGAATTAAAACGCTCTAATAAAGACTTGGAACAATTTGCCTACATTGCTTCTCATGACCTAAAAGAACCGCTTAGAATTATAGGCAATTTCTCTGGTTTATTGGCCCGTTCTTATAAAACTGAACTAGATGAAGATGCTTTTCAGTATATTAATTTTATTGAAGATGGTGTTCGACGAATGTCTAATTTAATCAATAGCTTGTTGACCTACTCTAGAGTAGGACGCAAGGAAACAAAGTTTAGAAATATTGATTTAAATAAATTAGTGGAGTTTAAATTATTTGACTTGTCGAAGGTTATTGAAGAACGAAATGCAGAAGTAATTGTCGATACATTGCCAACTATTTATGGAGAACGAGAACAAATTGGTATGGTCTTTTATAATTTAATTAATAATGCCATCAAGTTTAATAAACAAGCTAAACCGATAGTGAGCATTAAAATGGAGGAAGCTGCATCTCAAGATTGTTGGCAATTTGCTGTAGCAGATAATGGAATAGGGATAGACCCAAGATATCAAGATCAGATTTTTGAAATTTTCCGAAGACTACATGGTAAGAAAGATTATGAGGGTACTGGGATTGGCTTATCTGTTTGTCAAAAAATTGTGTTTCGCCATGAAGGTAAAATATGGTTAGATTCTACTTTAGGTAAAGGGACCACTTTCCATTTTACCATTAGTAAAAAATTGGCAACCAAACAATTCGGTGAAGCACAAAAATCTAAGGAATTATCTTCTGCCGCTGTTTAAATTATTTGATTTGATTGATGTAAATCCGTTGGGAGATTAATTTGTTGGGAATATATTTTGCCCCAACGGATTAACCTCCCAACGGATTTTTAATTTTAATGCGCTTTGTCGTATATTCTTGGTGGATTATTCATCTTTAACTATCACTAAGATTATGTCAGCAACATTATTAAAAGGTCAATTAATTCAACTTGTACCTGCTACATTTAAAAATCGGAAAGCGATTTTTAATTGGCTAACAAAATCCAATATAACCCCTCAAATGTTTGGCGCACCTACTTTCCCAGAAGAAGAACCGCCCGATTGGGAAGAATTTCTAGCTGATTATACCACCCATTATTTTACAGATGATTTGCCTCTAAAAGGGCGTTGTTTTGTTATTAAGAACGGTAGAAAACATATTGGTCAAATTAATTATAATGCAATTGATACGCTACAAAAATTAGTAGAATTGGATATTTGGTTGGTGAATAGGGAGCATACAAGAAAGGGATACGGTACAGAAGCCATTCTATTATTGGGCAATTACTTACAGTTAGAATTTGGTTGTAAATCCTTATTTTTGCAGCCCTCTGCCAGAAATCCAAAAGCCATCAAAGCTTACCAAAAAATAGGATTTATTATCTAGAAAAAGATACCAAACGGTATGGAGGCAGATTATATTGATTCCGTTTTCATGATTAAAAACAAAAAAAGTAAATTTATTAAATTATTTCAAGGCCTTAAACCAATCCACCAAAGCTTTCCGCTGTTCCGCATCAATCCAAGCATCATTATGCGCTACCATATAAGACAATAAGGGCATTTCTTTACCTGCTACTCTTTCCACCATTTCTTCAATCTTATGCGCTTTCTTTTTAGCAGTATAAGTGGTCCAAGTTGAAAAATTTAAATGCTCATTCCCATTATTCACATGCCCTTTTATCCACCAAGCGAAAGGCTGAATATTGGTATACCAAGGATATTTAGTGGTATGGGAATGACAATCGTAGCAAGCTGTTTTTAGGATAGTGGCAATCTCCGCAGGTGGATTGGTATGTTGAATAAAATCTTGGGTGGCATCTATTGGTGGATTGGTCTTATCAATTTGAAAAAATTGGATAATGACTAAAGCTACAGTAGCAATCATTAAAATAGTCCGAATTAAATTTTTATTCTTTAGCATAGGTAAAGTATTGGTGCAAATAAAAGGGGAAATTAATAGATTCTGAACACTCCACCGCCTATTTGATGGAAAATGTTTGCTAGTAATAGAAAATTGAAACGTTGCTTGTCAAATCCATTGTTTTATTAGCCTATTGTTAAAAATCTAAGAAGTAGATTAATCTACCTACAGCTTTTATACTAGTGCTATTTTTAGGTGCATCAGCACCGACTATATTTGTAACCTAGGTCTTAACTTGCTTTCTCTTTACAGGTGCGTTAGCACCGATTATGTTTAACATGGTCGGTGCTGACGCACCTGTAGAGAGGCGATGCCTAGTGGTTTAATTACAAACATGGTCGGTGCTAGTGCACCTTTAGATATTGGAATTACTGTCAAAAAATTCAGAAACAAAGTACTAGTTAAGAACAAAGTAACTGATAATCATTTATAATAAACTATTGCTTATTTCATTCTTTAACCACTAGCAGCCCATTAGTTCGTCTGCTAATTTAAAAACACGAACCCTCTCAAATTAGGTATACTATACCTAACGTTAGGTATACTCGCAACCACTAAAAAAAGGTATTTCTTTTTCTTTACTCGTACTGTATCTTTGCATTGTTATTCTTAATTAGACAAAGTCTAAATAAATATAAAGCAATGAAATTTATTTTTACCACATTATTATTGAGTATCACATTTGGGCTATTTGCTCAATTATCAGACCCTTCTCAGAATACGGCAGATAGATTATTGGGTGGTAAAAATAATTTGAATATTGCGGGTTATGCAGATATTGATTGGAATCAGCCTTTGGGAGGCAATCAATTTAATAATGGCCAATTAGACGTGCATCGTTTGGTCCTATTATTTGGCTATAAATTTGACCAAAAAACTTCTTTTGTGACGGAAGTAGAATTTGAACATGTCAAAGAAGTTTTCATAGAACAAGCTTTTGTCAATCACCGAGTCAATAAATACCTAAATTTTCGAGCAGGCTTATTATTGATTCCAATGGGCATTGTCAATGAATATCACGAATCGCCTACTTTTAATGGGGTAGAGCGACCTAATTTAGATAAGTTTATAGTGCCGACTACTTGGCGAGAACTGGGCTTTGGTTTTACAGGAAGAATAGATGAATTGACCTTAAAATACCAGGTATATGTCGTCAATGGTTTTAATGGATTTGATGGAACGGGAAAATTTACGGGCAGTAATGGTTTGCGGAGTGGTCGCCAAAAAGGAGCAGAATCATTTTCGAGTGCGCCTAATTTTTCCACTAAGTTAGACTTTTACGGAATTTCAGGGTTAAAACTAGGTTTGGCTGGTTATTTTGGAGATTCCCAATCCACTTTATATAATGGCTTGGATAGAGAGGATGCCGCAGGTATTGCTCGGGCAGATAGTTCTACGGTAGGCATAGCGATGGTTGGCGTAGATGCTAGATATAATGTCAAAGGCTGGGAATTAAGAGGTCAGTTTAATTTTACTTCTTTGTCTAATACCACCGCTTATAATGCCTTTACAGGAAATGATGTAGGTAGTAGACTAGGTGGTTTTTACCTAGAAGCGGCCTATAATGTTTTCCAAAAAAGTCAAGAACTTAAATCAGAATTATTCCCATTCTTTCGCTATGAACAATACAATACCCATCAATCAGTCGAAAGAACTATCGAAGTAAATAATGCCTTTAAAAGGACCGAACTTACGGCTGGTTTAACTTGGAAAATAACGCCTGGGACAGCTTTGAAACTAGATTATCAATGGCTGAAAACAGATGCAGACGATAACTTTAGAAATCAGTTGAATGTCGGCGTTGGTGTTTGGTTCTACTAATACCTGATGACAGCATTTTGCAGGATTTGACTCATAATCTCATTAACCTCGTAACTCATTACCTCATAATTCATAACAATGAAAAATCTTATCAAAATAACGATTACTTTTTGCTGCTTTTTATTGGTCTTGGGCAATGCAATGGCTCAAGAACGCACCAATAAAATCAATAAAAAAATCAATAAGGGGATGGCCAAACTATGGCCTGAAAAAAGCATTGAGGAAGTAAAAATAGCAACTGATGCCAGTTATGAATTGGAGTTATTTTTTGAAGACAATCAGGTTAATGAGTTGGTAGAAAATGGCGTAACAATAGGCTATCTGCTTTTTCGTAGAGGATATGGTTGCCAAATTGGTGGATGTGGGAGCGGTGTTTATGCCGATGGCGCTACCTGTTCTGCGGATGGGGGGACTTATGAAACCTTTGATTATGTCGTGTTTTTTGATAAAAATTTGGCGGTTCTAAAAATGAATGTAGTGGATTATCCTGGAGATTATGGCTATGAAATTTGTAGTAAAAATTGGTTGAAGCAATTCATCGGATATGAAGGTCGCTCTTTAAGGTATAAAGCGGATATAGACGGTATTTCAGGAGCAACGATTTCCGCTAATTCTATTACTTCAGATATTCAGAATGTCCATAAATATATGACTCAATTAATTAATGCGAAAAACGAAAATTTATTGACTCGGTCTACTGCGGCTAATACTAGCGGACAAAAATAATAGAAATGCCCAGTTTTTAGGTCGAGTTCACTCGACGGGCACCAATACATTTTAATCATACAAGAAATGGCAAAACGAACAGCAACAAGCTATTACATGAGAGTGATTCACCGCTATTTAGGTTTTTGGCAAGGCTATCTTTTGGAAGATGCAGACAATTTTTTAACCCACGGTACCAATAAAAAAACCTTTTATAAAATTTATCAGTCGATAGAGGATATTGAGGAAGCGGCTATTAGGAAGTTATTAGCAGAAGCCATAACTTTAGATGCTGCTTTTTAAGCCATATTAACCGCCTGACCTAGAGAATGAAGCAGAAAAAGTATTATTATCAGAAATTGAGCCTTTTTTGTCAGTTAGACGCTTAATAATAAATCGTTTTCTTTGTTTTTTTGTTAGTAAAATCCGCTGGGCAAAAAATACGCCCAACGGATTAGCTTCCCAACGGATTAGCTTCCCAACGGATTAGCTTCCCAACGGATTATTAGACAATCAGATAAATAATTGATATTAAAAATATTTTTAATTTAATTTTTTACGTTAAACTATCCGT
>CAZXYA010000571.1:0-5912 GCA_964644655.1 uncultured Saprospiraceae bacterium
CTTCTGCTTATTCTAGAGATTGGGATTATGTGAGATTTAGAGCCATTGCCGATAAAGTAGGTGCTTTATTATTAGCGGATATTGCCCACCCTGCGGGCTTAATTGCAAGTGGTCATTTAAATGATCCAATGGAACATTGTCATATCGTGACCTCTACTACACATAAAACTTTAAGAGGACCAAGAGGAGGGTTGATTATGTTGGGCAAAAATTTTGAAAACCCTTGGGGCAGAAAGACAAAAAAAGGCAACCCTATTAAGATGTCTGCCATTATGAATAGTGCGGTTTTTCCTGGTATGCAAGGTGGGCCCTTGGAACATGTAATTGCTGCTAAAGCAATTGCTTTTGGCGAGGCTTTACAACCTGAGTTTAAGGCTTATGGCACACAAGTTATTAAGAATGCGCAAGCTATGGCGAATGCTTTTGTACAAAAAGGCTATCACTTAATTTCTGGAGGTACTGATAATCACTTGATGTTATTAGATCTTAGTAATAAAGGAGTGACTGGAAAAATAGCGGAAAAAGCTTTAGTAAGAGCCGATATTACCGTTAATAAAAACATGGTCCCTTTTGATACCAAATCACCTTTTGTTACTTCTGGTATTCGAGTGGGTACGGCAGCTATTACGACTAGAGGATTTGATGAAGCAGATTGTGTTAAAGTAGTAGATTGGATTGACCTAGTTTTATCAGATGCAGAAAATGAAGGATTAATCGGTGACGTCAAAAAACAAGTCAATGAATTTATGCAAAATTTCCCAATGTATCAGCCAGAAGGAGATTTCATGAGAATGGATAGTTTAGTTTAATTAAACCATCGACCTTAAAATCCCGAATAGTTATCTTAATTATTCGGGATTTTTTGTTTTTATCCCTATTAAAGCAACTCTAATTCTTTTTTCACGAATAGAAGAATAGTTATTTTGAAAATATTATTAAGAATCCTCCGTTTGGTATAAAGATAATCTATACACTACAATTTTAAAAATGAGTAAATAGATGATGAAATGAATAAATAAAAAATAATATGAAAAATATAATCCTAACTACTCTATTTGTTTTAATTGGTTTTTCAACCTTTGCGCAAGAATTAAATGTAACAGTAAGAGTAAATGCCCAAAAAGCACAGTCTGACCCACAAGTATTTAAAAGCTTGGAAAATTCTATTCAAGAATTTATGAATAGCCAAAAATGGACAGAAGACGAATTTGAACAGAGTGAGCGAATTGAGGTAAATATGCAAATCACCATCAATCAGGAATTATCTAGCACTTCTTTCGATGCAGAATTACAAATTCAAGCCATTCGACCAGTCTTTAATTCTGATTACCAGACGCCGCTCATTACTCACTTAGATAAAGGAGTTCGTTTTAATTTTGAAGCTTTTCAGCCAATCGACTTTCAAGAAAATTCTTATACAGATAATTTATCCCATATTTTAGGTTTTTATGCTTATACCATCTTAGGATTAGATTATGATTCTTTTTCGCCTTTTGGTGGAGAAAAGTATTTACAAAAAGCACAGAATTTAATCAATACTTTTCCAGCGAACCAATCTGCTGCTTTTCCTGGATGGACTGCTCAAGGAGCTAGACAAAGCCGCTATTGGCTCATGGAGAGTTTGCTAAATCCAAGTGTTCGTCCTTTCCGAGAAGCAATGTACACTTATCACCGACAAGCATTGGACCTAATGTATGATGATGTAGAAACGGGAAAGGCAGTCATGATGCAAGTCATAGAAACAGTTGGTCAAGTCAACAATAAATATTTGAATGCGATGATTATGAAAGTATTTGCCAATACCAAAGGAAGTGAAATTATAGACATTTTTAAGGTAGCCCCTCGGCAACAGAAGACCCGTATTTATGCAATTATGTCTAAGGTAGATCCTGCTAATTCTTCTAAATATCGAGAGATTGGAATTTAGCAGTTGTCGGTTGTCTGTTCAGGTTGACCGTAAATAGTCGAGATATGCCAAATCTTTGAGATTTGGCATATCTAAATACCAATCATCTATAAAAGCAAATTTGGAAATTTTCGAGTTGTCGGTTAAATTAATCAATTGATAACGGACAACGAAAAGTCATTTTTCTAAAAGCCCCGTTCCATTACATTTTTTGCAAAAATTGCGCTCTCTAGTTCCCAACCAATATCCCTTTCCTTCACAGTAACCACATTGTTTTTGTTTACTGAATCGTTGCGCTAAATAGTTCCCTACTTTCCAACCACCGTAGATAATGCCTATTAAAATGGCTATTCTTACTATAATAATCATTTGCTATTATTTTGTTTTACTATTGGACATTGGATACTTGATTCTAGATTTTTGATTGAGCGTTTACTTAACCGTGAACTATTTACCATGAACCGTAGATCAATACCCTAATTTTCAATTTACTAGACTTTAATCTGAAATGCTTAGAGCTTCCAGAACTTGAAGTTCTGGAAACTCTTTTCATATTTATTTTAGTATAAACACTACTGTACTTCTTTCCATCGATAACAATCCATTGTATGGTCATTAACCATGCCTACCCCTTGCATATAAGCATAACATATCGTGGAGCCAACAAAAGAAAAACCCCGTTTTTTTAAAGCTTTACTCATAGCATCACTTCTCTTGGTTAAAGCAGGAACGTCTTTATTCGTTTTAAAGTTATTAGTAATAGGCGTTCCATCGACAAACTGCCAAATAAATTGGTCGAAGCTACCAAATTCTTCTTGAATTTTTAAAAACCCTTTGGCGTTTTTAACCACCGACTTAATTTTTAATTTATGCCGAATAATAGCTGGATTTTGCACGAGTGCCGCCAGTTTTGCTTCGTCATACTGTACAATTTTTTCAGCATTAAAGTTATCAAAAGCAGCTTTATAGCCTTCCCTTTTTTTCAAAACAGTTAACCAATTTAACCCTGCTTGCGCTCCTTCTAAAATCAACATTTCAAACAAATGTCGGTCATCATGAACAGGTACCCCCCATTCTTCATCGTGATAATTAATAAAATCTCCATAAGATAAACACCAAGTACAACGGGTTTTAGTAGGCATAGGTATTGTTTGTGTAGTTTACTAATTTTTCCACAAGGTAAGGAATGAAAATACTTTTTTAATAAGAGAATGTCATTTGCTTTTTGAAATCTTCTTATACCGCTTCATTATTTTAATCGTCTTTTTAATGGGCAAAGCCTCTATTTTATATCCATTTCCTTTCATATCTTCTGCAGCAAATAAAGAATTGATAATCGCCTCTTCCGTTGCCTCTATTACCCCCATAAATAAAGGCGACATTTCACTATTTCGTAAAACTTTACCAGAACGAAATGGAGTAGTGGATTGATAAGAAATGCGCAAATCTCTGGCTGTAGAAAACGCAATGACATAATCTCCGCTACCATTGGAGGCAATTCCACCCGTCTTAGCTAAACCTAACATCGCTCTTTTAGCCAGACGTTTTAAATTTCGACTATCCAAAGGAGCATCTGTTGCAACCACTATCATGCAAGAACCATCGGGTGAATAGTCCAATTGTTGGTTTAAATAAAATTGACCTAATGATTGTCCAATAGGCACACCATCAATTTGCAAAACACCGCCAAAATTAGTTTGCACTAAAACGCCAATAGTATAGCCACCTAATTTTTTAGGTAATATTCTAGAAGCAGTACCGATTCCTCCTTTAAATCCAAAGCAACGAGTGCCTGTTCCTGCCCCTACATTTCCTTCCTTGACTTGTCCTGGTTTTGCTTGTTGAATAGCAGCGAGTACGTCTGATTTTTTGACATGTCTGCCTCGAATATCATTTAATGCGCCATCATTGGTTTCGCCTACGATTGGATTCACCGAACGTACTTGTTGATTAGCAGGTTGAGCTAAAGTGTACTCAATTAAAGCATCCGCAGCAGTTGGAACACTTAAAGTATTAGTTAGAATAATAGGCGTTTCTATGTTGCCTAATTCTTCGACTTGGCTATAACCCATTAATTTACCAAAGCCATTGCCAATATAAATAGCCGCAGGTACTTTCTGTTGAAAAAGATTATCCCCATGTGGTAATATAGCGGTAACGCCCGTTCGAATATGCTTCTTTTTATGTAAGGTTTGTTGGCCTACTAACACACCTGTTACATCTGTAATAGCATTCTGTTGACCAGTTGCTAAAACGCCTATTTTAATGCCATGATCTCTTGCTCTTTGGGCTTGGATGGTTAAAAAAGATAAGCTGATTAAAATGGTAAAAATGTAACGCATTCTTTTTGTTTTATGTTGTTGGTTGCTCGTTGCTGGTTGAAATGTAGGAAATCTTACTCAATTTTAAAAGTTTATTTGTAACTATCCCGCATCGCCGTGAAAAGACAACTTATTTGTATGGTAGGCATGGGAAAACAAAAAAGGAGATCTTTTCTCAAGGTTTTTATAGCCATTATTTCTAAAATAAATAAACCATTAGAGAAAGGAATTATGTTGTATCAAGTCCTCAACCAGCAACCAGCAACTAGCAACCAGTCCCCCCTTTCAAAATCCCTATAAAAGTTGTACCTTTGCGCCGCTAAAAATATTACTTAACCTCGTTGGTTATATTTATTTGATAAATCATTGATAATCAATAAAATATACACTAACTACAAATCAGTTCTTAATGTCAAATAGTAAAAGTGACAATTATGAACCATTATCTTTCTATGTAGAAAGAAGTATCGGTTCAGCAAATGGTTTTGATACCTTCCCAGATGATGGTGAATTTTACTTTACCTATAGTGTAAATAGTCAAATTACTTTAATTAGTGAAGGCTATGATTCTGCCGCATCAAGAGATAACGGAGTTGCTTCCGTTGAAAAAAACCTACCTATTGGCAAGCGCTACAAGGCCTTGACTAACGAAGATGGAAAATTTTATTTTAGTTTAAGAGCTGGCAATCACAAAGAAATTGCGATTAGCCGACCTTACGATACAGCAGCGGATAGAGATGCTATCATTCTTGGTTTAGCAGCTGATTATGTTGCAGAAACTACTGAAGCAGCAGCTCCAGCAGTAGAAGTAGCAGTTGAACCACAAACATTAGCTGCTGTAGCAGATACTGAGGCAGCAGACGCAAAAGCGGCAGCAGACGCAAAAGCGGCAGCAGACGCAAAAGCGGCAGCAGACGCAAAAGCGGCAGCAGATGCAAAAGCAGCAGAAGACGCAAAAGCAGCAGCAGATGCAAAAGCAGCAGAAGATGCAAAAGCAGCAGAAGTAGTTGTTGAGACAACAGCACAACCATTAGCAGCAGTTGCAACTGAACCAGTTGTAGAAGCAGCACCTGTAGCAGAGACACCAGCAGCTACCGAAGAGAAAGTAGTTGAAGCAGCAGCGCCTAAAGCTAAAAAAGAAACAACAGCAGCAGTAGTTGATACAAGCGCTCATGATGATTTTGACTGGAGCCAAACAGGTAAGCATATTTTACCTTATACGGACGAAGAAACAGCAGCTTATTTAGCACAATATGAGTCTACTTTAAGTGCGGTCATTGAAGGAGAAATCGTTAAAGGTACAGTTTCAGAAATCAAAGATGGTACTGTACTATTAGACATCAACTTTAAGTCAGATGGTTTATTATCACTATCAGAATTTAGAGATACGCCAGATATGGCAGCGGGTGACCAAGTTGAAGTTTATGTTGAGCAGCAAGAAGATGATAGAGGTCAATTAGTTTTATCTCGTCGCAAAGCGAAATTATTACGAGCTTGGGAATCTATCAAGGATTCTTTCGAGAATGGTACGGTAATCAAAGGTATTATCATCAGTAAAACCAAAGGTGGTTTAATTGCCAACTGTAATGGTTTAGAAACCTTCTTACCAGGGTCTCAAATTGATATTAAACCAATCATTGATTACGATATGTACGTTGGTCGTACAATGGAATTCAAAGTAGTTA
>CAZXYA010000572.1:0-5905 GCA_964644655.1 uncultured Saprospiraceae bacterium
AAGATAAAATTTGCCGCTTGTAGCCAATTGATGGAATTTTAAACATGCTCTTACTTAATCAATCTAACTTTCATTTTTATATCTGCTTCTGGCCGATTTCTTCCATCTCTTTTCGCTGCTGCAATTTTATCGATAACTTCAAATCCAGAAATAACTTGACCAAAAACGGTATAATTTTGGTCTAGGGAAGGGAATCCTCCGTTTTCTAAATATGTTTTTCTTTGCTCAGGGGTATACCTAATATCTTTTTTGCCCTCCATTCTATCCAAGACATCTTCAGTTATAGGCTTGCCGTGGACAATGTAAAATTGAGATCCCGAAGATTTTTTCTCTGGATTAACTCGATCAGGCGTTCTCGCGGCAGCTAAAGCTCCTTTTACATGTACTAAATTTGTAGTGAATTCAGCAGGGACTTCATAGCCTGGGCTACCTCCTCCTAAGGGAGAACCTGCAGGCGCATTCTTAGATTTAGGATCGCCTCCTTGAATCATAAAGTTTTGCATGACTCTATGGAATAGCAAATCATTATAAAAACCTTCTTCTGCCAATTTAGAGAAGTTATCTCGATGTAATGGGGTCGCATCGGATAATTCTGCGATCATAATTCCAAAATCTGTCTCAATTTCTACTAGACATTTTTCGGGGGCATCAATTTTTACCCGCTTTTCAATCTTTCTTGTTTTATTTCCTTTTTTTGCTTTTAAAATAACTAAATAATTACCAGACGACCCAAAACGATGACTGGGAGTAGAATCTGTGGAAGTATTACCATCCCCAAAATCCCATTCATAGGTTTCTGCGTTTTGAGATTTATTCTCGAATTGAATGGCCGTTGGTGCAGTTCTATCATCGCCTTGGATGGTAAAATCTGCAATTGGTCTTGCACAAGAAGCTAAGCCAATAATTATAAGTAATAGAAAAAAATAATTTTTGGTCATGATTTTATATAAATTAATACGTAGGGTGTAAAGGTATAGAGGTACAAAAGACAAACTGATTATCTTATTAACTCATTGGGTTTTTTTATAGCCCCTTTGTAACTCTGACCTTTTAATCTTTATCTCCCTAAGCTGGCGAAGCCAGTACCATAATTTTCAATTTAAAATTTTCAATGTTCAATTTTCAAAAGGCATCTACAACTAATCCAAGCCTTGAAATTATTTAATGCTTTTTTTAGGGAGTTTCTTGCTTCATTTTGAAAATTTTAAATTCTAAATTGAAAATTGAACTTTCTGCTTTAGGCCTGAAAATATTGCTGTTTTTTAGCCAAAACCGGCCTAAAGGTCGGGGCTGGGAAAGCCTAAAGCTTTTACTACCAGTTGTCCGAAACTTAAATTAATTACGTTAATACTTTAAATTTGATGCTATTTTACCAGTTGATAGATAGGCAATTGTTACGAAGTACTAAAGTACCCGAATTTTCATTTTAATATCCTTTGCAGGTCGATTGGCTCTATCTCCTTCTACAACTGCAATTTTATCAATGACTTCGAAGCCTTCTACCACTTCTCCAAAAACGGTGTACTCCATATCTAAATCTGGACGACCACCAATTTCTTTGTAGAGCGCTCTCTGAGCTTCTGTATATTTGATGCCTTTCATACGCTCAAATTGATTCAACTGCGAATCCCCTACTTTGTTACCTTGAACAATATAGAACTGAGAACCCGAAGATTTTTTTTCTGGATTCATACTGTCAGGTGTTCTTGCTGCGGCTAAAGCACCTTTAAAATGTGGCGAACCAATTTCTGATTCTAATTCATAGCCTGGACCGCCGCCACCCAATTGTCGCCCTGGCGCAGCACCCCTAGAATTAGGATCGCCTCCTTGAATCATAAATCCTCTCATGACTCTATGAAATAATAAGTCATCGTAAAACCCTTCTCCTACTAATTTTAGAAAATTTTCTTTATGAATAGGTGTTTCATCATATAATAAAACTTTCATATTACCATATTCCGTTTCAATTAGCACATAAGATGATTTACTACCACAACTGCTGATTAAGGCAAAAAGGCATAGACTTAAACAAATTTTTAGTAATTGTTTCATGTTATAAATTAGTTAATAAATACCTATTATGTAAATAAAGTTTTGATTAATTATGACGCCATCTTTTTAGGTGCGGCAGCACCGACCATGTTACACATAATCGGTGCTGGCGCACCTTATAAGTATTAAAATTATTAATCAAAATTTAATTTCCATAGCATAAGTGATTAAAGACTGAAATAAGTAATAGTTTATTATAAATGATGATCAGTTGTCAATTATCAGTTTTCCAACTAGAAACTAACTGATAACTGATAACTGATAACTGACAACATTTTACCTGTCAGTTACTTTATTCTTAAACCACTAGTTAATGAGATTGATGAGTTGGACCGAATTTCATAGAATTCCTTATTACTTTTGAAACTCATAACCTCATAAACACTTAAATTATACTTCTCCTTCCTTTATTAATCCTTCTTCCTCAAAATATTGTACCACTTTTTCTTTTAGAAATTCACCTTGTGCTTTTACACCATTTACAGGCACGGGTTTTAACACTTTATAATGTGGCCAACCATCCTGATCTAAGCCTTCAAATTCGTAATACCCTTCAGGAATTAATAAGCGACAAATAGCAATGTGCATTAAATCCTGTTTTTCTTCTTTACTGAATTTTGTTTTAGGTAAGGCTAATTCTTGCATACCTATTAGATATAGTACGGCGTTTAGATCAGGTAGGGCATCTTTTTTGAAAGTATCTTTTACAAAATGTTGAATTCGTAGCCATTCAAAATTTAATTTCCAGGTCTCCATTAATTATAGTCGTTAGGTAACTATTCAGCATAATGCTGGGGGCGTAGGGCAGAGGGAAAACAGAAGGATTCTCAAAGAATTAATTGTTGTAATACTAAATACTTTTTGATTTTCTGTTTAATACTCCTCCGCTCCACGCCCTAAGCCCTCTGCTGAACAATTACGTCGTTAGTTATTGAACACTTTAGTATAGACCCTCTACCATTTTTTGAACGAATAAATGCTTAGGTATTATATAATTGTCCAATAACGATTAGTCAAATTTTTGCAAAAGTATGATAACGCATAATGATTGACAACTGTTTTCATAGCCCTAAAAACTTGTATTCCTGCTTTTCATCGGCTTTCTAATCGAATTTATCTAAATTTCTCAACCCTATGTTCCAAACTTTTGTTAATTTCATGCCCGAAAACTACATTTTATTAATAATAAGAGATTTGGTAGTCAATTATCAAATTCAAAAACGTAAATATAATAAACCATGCAAAGTAAATTTATTAGCTATGCCGTCATAGGTTTTTTTGCCTTTATGGCATTAATAACCTTCTCTAATAGCACCTTTATTACCCTACAACCGGGAGAAAGAGGCGTTTTATTTCATCGTTTTGGTGGAGGATTAGATAAAGAAAATGTCTATACCCCTGGATTTCATGTCGTTGCACCTTGGAATGATATGCATGTTTATGCTGTTAGGGAACAGCAACTAGATGAGCAAATGAGTGTATTATCAAATAATGGATTGAAAATTGAAGTCGATGTAACGGTGCGGGTAAACCCTAAATACAATAAAATTGGTGATTTGCACGAAAAATTCGGTCGAGATTATATCAATACTTTAGTGCGACCAGAAATTCGATCGGCAGTAAGAAACATTATCGGTCGATTTGAACCAGAAGAACTATATTCTTCTAAAAGAGATGAAGTCCAACAGCTAATCCAAGAAGATTTAGAGAAGTCATTAGATGCTAACTTTTTGGATTTAAAGGCGACTTTGATTCGGGATATTGAATTACCTGATAAAGTAAAGAATGCAATTGAAGTAAAAATTGAAGCAGAACAATCCGCTTTAAAATATAAGTATATCTTGCAGCAAGAACAACAAGAAGCTGAACGAGTCATTATTGCGGCAAAAGCAAAAGCAGAAGCCAATAAGATTTTAAGTTCTAGTTTAACCGCAAATATCTTAAAAGATAAAGGGATTGAAGCAACTTTAGAGTTGGCGAATTCTCAGAACTCTAAGGTCGTTATTGTTGGTGGTAGTGAAAGTGGTGGACTTCCAATGATTTTGGGTAATAATTAACCCTTGATACTTAATTAGTTTTGATTAAGACATACTTTAAAAATAACCTCGGCATTGTATAATGTCGAGGTTATTTTTTTGGTTTATTTAAATAGGGGATGATTCACTTTATTTCGTCTTGAATAAAAAAAGGAAATAAAAATTGACAAGTTTATCAAAAATCCAAAAGTAGTTGCTGGATAAATTAACCCCAAAAGTGATTTTTAGTATTTTTCTCCGTCTAAAGAGTATCTAACTTTATTGAATTATTAAACATAAATGATAATTGTATGAGCAATAGCAAAGAAATAATAAAACCGATAATTGTCTTAAGCATTGCTTTGTTGATGACAACTGTTGTTGTGGGAATGATCTCTTATACTAACTGTGAAGCAGCAAAAGTATTTATAGACAATGTGCTTGATAGAACTATTGAAACAAGTACCCTAGGACAAGTATAAGAGAATAGGATTATTAAACCTATAGCCAAAAATGGCTTTTGATGACTAAAAACAGAGATTTCTGAGCCCAAAGGAAGGTATCTGATTTAGTAAAAAATGTATGGTTTTAAGTGGTTAATATCTAATAAATCTATGTTTTGATTTTTAAAAATAGATTGCCTCTATGGGTTGTTTGGCAAAAATGAAATTTAATTCTTTATTATTTAGGAAGAAAACTGCATATAGCCGTTAAAAAAAAGAATTTTTATTTTTTTAGCGACCTTTCCTTTTTTTAGATTCTTATAATTAATTGTTAATCAAGTATTTAATGTCATTGGTCGAAACGTGAAACAAAAACCTTAATATTGTTTCAATTCTAAAGAATTGACAAAGGATACTTTGAATTCTCCAAAATAAAACGTTTATTTGTATTGCCTTTAATGATTCTCTCTATGTATGAGGTCGTTTTTCTTCATTGATTAACGGCCTCTATTGGAGGTCTGTATAACCTTCAATATTTTCTAGCTACTAATGAATAGACTATTGGTAGCTTTCCTTCCAATCCTTTTATTTGATACCCTTTTTCTTTTTTTATAATATTAGGAAAACAAGCATAAGGAGAATAATCATATTCTTGAAAAGCTTCCATTCTCAAATTATTTTTCAATAACACATCGAATACTTCTGATAAAGGATGATTCCAACTATATCCCATAATTGGTTCATGTGCTGCTCCATCTGTATAACTGGAGGTATATTCTTCATGAAAAACTTTGATATTAAAATAAGGATAAGCTAATTCCTTAAAGTCATCATCCAACATCCAAAGTACAGGATGGAATTCTACAAAAATAAATTGACCCTTTGGTTTTAAGAAATGAGCTATTAACGCTCCCCATTTATCTATTTTCGGCAACCAACCAATTGTGCCATAAGAAGTAAAAACTATATCAAATTCTTCCTTTAAATGTTGGTCTAACTCATTAACATCGCAACAAATGAAATGAGTTTGCTCCTCTAAATTCAATACCTTTGCCAAATGTTCTGCTTGTTGAATAGCTGAATCTGATAAATCTATGCCTGTTACATGTGCACCCATTCTTGCTAAAGACAAGGTATCTTGTCCAAAATGACATTGGAGGTGCAATATCTTTTTTCCCCTAACTTTTCCCAAGAGGGCTAATTCAATTTCTTTGAGCGAAGTTTTTCCCTTTATAAAGGCTTCATTATCATAAAATGCTGAATGGATATGTATAGCTGTTTTTTTGTTCCAAAGTTCTTTATTGGTTTTGATGTAGTCTTTCATGATTTATTTTTGTAATAGATGAATATATAATTTTTACTTTGCCCTTAAAATCCCCAACGAGCCCGCGAAGC